>NZ_JADNQM010000045.1:0-71478 GCF_046269425.1 Amycolatopsis sp. cmx-11-12
GGCATCAACCGGCTCAAACGCTACCGAGCCGTCGCCACCAGATACGACAAACTCGCCGTCCGCTACGACACCACCGTCACCATCGCCGCGATCAACGAATGGCTCTAACATCTGAAACAGGCCCTAGTACTGGAAGCGGCCCGTAAAGCTGCGACCTCATTGCGAGGCCAGGCAGGCAAGAAACATGCCCGGCGACGGAAAGGAGGCCGGAGCCGAGGCAAGAGGGCCAAGAAATAAAGGAGTGACGGGTACGGCCTCATTCGGCCCCACGTCGGTCCCACCCAAGATCAAAGCCCACCGGCAAGATCCTCTTTGCGGAGAAATCCTGCAGGTGGGCTTCGATTCAGAACTGTGCGCCATCAGGGACTCGAACCCCGAACCCGCTGGTTAAGAGTCGGCACCTGGGCGTGCCGGACGGTGTCGAGTAATGCCGGACAAGACCTTTCGTCTGGTCGGGAGGAAGCCTCTGCGTCGGGGTGTGTCGCCCAGCGTCGGACTGTTTCAGAACTCTCGGGCACGTCTCGGGCGCGCGAGCCAGGCCCAGCGCCTGCACCGATCCTCGTTGTGTGGCTGCGGCTTGATTTGTGTTTGTATAGAGGGGTAAGGCAAGCCGTCGGGTCTGGGTGGTGCTCCGTGAAGGCCTCCTTCCTACTCTCAAGGTAGGCAAGGAGGCCTTCACGGACAGCACGGCTGGATAAGGGTTTCAGGGCCACCCTGTCCGGGTAGTGGACTCAGCCGTCAGTCGGCGCTGGACGGCCGGACACGGTCGCCAGTGCCGCCTTCTTCCGAAGCTTGATAGTTGAACCTGCAGATAGTGGACATGGAACATTCTCTCTTCTAGTTAACAGTGGGGCTGGTGAACTGCATCAGGCGGAAGCACTGCCTGCGTATCAGGGAGAACGATTCTCCTGGGGCGGATGTGACCCGTCGCGCGACCTGAGTGCCGGGGCGCGGTGCCCAGCGGAACTGGGAGGCCAACGGAACCGTGGGATCCAAGACCGTCCCGTACCTGGCGACGGCTTCCCTGAGCGAACCGACCTCGGCTTTGCGAATCGGGTTGGCCAGGTACACCGGCTTTTGCGCCGCGGCGGCACATGCGGTGTCGTGACCGTGGTCCCCCACGACGAAGTCAGCCGCCGCGGCGACGGCCTGCCAGTCGTGTTCGGGTCGCAGGAACTCCACTCGCTCGCGCGCCACTCGTCCGGCCCAGGCCAGCAGTTGCCGCCTGCCGTGGCGCGCCCACATGTCCGGGTCGAGCCGGCAAACCAGGCGGACCCGATGTGATGGCAGCTCCAGGGCAAGCCGCCGGAGCACAGCTGGCGTCCTGCCAAACAACGAGTCGGGTCCAAGGGCCGACAGCACGAGGCCCAGCCGCTGGCCGCGGTGGATCCCGGCCTGCTCGTGGCAGGCCTCAAGCAGCTTGTCGTACTCCGGGGCGCCGATGACAACCGCGTGCCGGCCCACCTGTGGGGCTGTGACTCGGAGCCGGGTCATTGCCTGGAGATGCGGCAGACCGACAAGCACAGGTCCGGCGCGGTCCGGCCGTTGCCGGAGTAAGCGCGCGAGCGCGGCGACGCAGCACCGACCGTTGCGACCGACGATCTCGCCGTCCCCTGAAACCGCAGGCAGCACCAGCAACGCGCAATTCAGGGAGCCGGTCTCGGCCGGATCCGCGGTGATCACCAGATCGGATCGCCCTCGGATCGCGCGTTCCCACGGCGTGGTAAGCGCGCCGATCATGGCGAGGTAGTCCCGGACGAGTTCTTCGGCGGGACCCGGCGGCTGTGTGAAGACGACCTGGATACCCGGTTCTGACTCGATCGCTCGTACCGCCGCGCTCACGCGCTCGGCTGCCGCCACACTATGCACCACTGCCAGGACCACTCGGCGTATTTCGCAGGTTTGTGCGCCATATCCTGCTGACCAACGCGGCGCGAAGTCTTCGAGGGCCGAATATCCCATGGGTTCCTCCCTGAGCGTTGTTCTGGACGTTGTCAACGTCCCGGCTCGGCGTTGCGGAAGCCGTGGCGAAAAGCGTTGCAACCGATCGGGCGAGGACTGTCGGACGTTGGTCTGGTTCACTGGGAACCATGGGCGAACCGGCAATCGACCTGCGGATTCTCGGCGCAGTGCAGTTGACTGTGAACGGTACGGCTATACGTCTCGAACCTCGCCAGGCCACCGTTTTGGCGATCATCGCCGCCGCAGGTGGCGAGGTCGCTTCCACGGAGCTGGCCGGTCGATTCGGGGTGAACGGCTCGGCGACACTGCGGTCTTATCGAGCGAGGCTTCGGGACAGCGCGGGTTTGGAGCTGGTGAAGAGGAATGAGCACGCGATGCAGCAGCTGCTGGTCGCGCGGGACGCAGTTGATCTATGGCGGTTCCAAACCAAGATCGCCGGCTGTGTCGGACTGCCCCCGCACCGACGGTTGCCGCTCCTGCGCGAGGCCGCCGAGTGCTGGCAAGGACCGCCGCTGGACGGACTGGATTCGCGTTGGGTGCACGACGAGGTGGCGGAGCTGCGGACGACGGGACGCCGTGCCTTTCTAGAGCTGATAGGGCTTTCCTTGGAACATGAGGGGCCCGAACCCGCCGCAGGCCACGCGGAGCGGGCAAGTGAACTGTTCCCGGACGACGACGAGATCCGGGCTGCGCTGTGGTGGACATGGGCTCGATGCGGGCGCGTGAGGGCGATTGCCGACGACCTCGATCGGCGCGAAAAGCTACCCGCGGGTCTCGGTAGGCCGTCGCTCATGGTGCTGCGCAAGGAAGCCAAAGCCCGGATCGCCGAGGCCCGACAGGTGTCGGAGGCAGTTCCGGCTCGAATGCCTCACCTGCTGCCGCCAGTGCGGTCGAAGGTTCATGGCCGTCACGCCGAGCTTGTCTTTCTCGATAGCCTGACTGACCAGGACAGCGAGACCCGGGTTGTCACGGTGCGCGGGCTCGGAGGCCTGGGCAAGACCGAGCTGGCGGTGAGCTGGGGACAC
This sequence comes from Amycolatopsis sp. cmx-11-12, assembly GCF_046269425.1. NCBI lineage: Bacteria > Bacillati > Actinomycetota > Actinomycetes > Pseudonocardiales > Pseudonocardiaceae > Amycolatopsis > Amycolatopsis sp. cmx-11-12. The sequence goes on from NZ_JADNQM010000045.1 coordinate 2,988, forward strand.
CGTGTGGTCGCACAATTTCCCGACGGTGTCCTCTTCGCCGACCTGGGAGGCTTCTCACCGTCCGGTCCGGCCCAGCTCGAGGTGGTTCTGACGGATTTCGCCAGGCAGCTTGGGATCCCGGTCGGTGATGACGTGCTTTCCGCCTACCGGACTGCGGTGAACACACGTGCGATCTTGGTCGTTCTCGACAACGCCCGTGATCACCAGCACGCGGCGGAACTCCTGGCGGCTGGGGAACACAGCCGCACGGTCATCACGACGCGTGCTGCCGTCACCGCGCCGGCTGTGGCTGACGGGCGGGTGCTGGCCTTAAGCCCGATCACTCCCGAAGCAAGCCTGGAAGTCCTGCGCGAAGCCATCGGCGAGGCGAGGATTAAGGAGGAGCCGTTCGCGGCAGCGAAGCTCATGGCGGCGTGCGGCGGAATCCCGTTGGCTGTCCGGCTGGTCGCCGCGCAGGCACAGCTGAATCCAGGCGTAAGCCTGGAAAGGCTGCTGGACCGGCTGGGCTCGGCGTCGGCGGTACTGGGCGCAAAACCCGAAGGAGAGACCGCCTTGCGTGACTCACTTGCGTTGTCGTACGGGCCACTGTCCGCCGAGGCTGCCCGGGTCCTGCAGATCAGCGCGCTCCACCCTGGACCCGAGATCTCCCTGGACGTGATCCCGTTCTTGTCAGGGCTGCCTGCATCCTCCGCAGAGGACGCTGTGGACGAACTGCTGCGAGGCAGCCTGCTCGATCCGCTTCCGGAGGGCCGGTTTCGACTCCACGACCTGGTCCGCGCCTTCGCCCGGGAACGTGCGTTCGCAGAGCTGTCGCCGGACGAGGTGTCCATGATCAGGGAGGAGCTGTTGGGGTGGTTGCTGGCCGCCGCGCGGCTTTGTGACCGTGCCCTCCGCTCCGGCAGGGAGCTGCCCGGCGATCTCGTTGTCTCCGATGGTGCGCCGTTGCCCGATCCAGCGAACGAGGAAGAAGGGCGACGGTGGTTCGAGAGCGAGCATGACACCCTTCTCGCGGTGCTGGATTCGCCAGATTTCCTGCCCTATAAAACATACCGGTGGCGCTTACCGCTCGCCCTGTGCTGCTATCACACCCGCAACGGCCCGTGGCCCACGGCGGAGCGACTGCTGACTTCAGCCTCCAAGATCACCAAGGACGAGCTGGACGAGCCCGAACGGACGCGTTACCAGGCTGTCTGCCATCGGGTGCTGGGCAACATCCAGCGGAAGCTGCGGAAGTTCGGTGCCGCAGAGCGCAGCCTGGAGACTTCGATCACCCTGGCCGAAGGCATCGATGACCCTCTGGAAACCGCGAATGGTCACCAGCAAATGAGTGTCTTGCAGGAAGATATGAAGAAGTGGGAGGTAGCGCGGCATCACGCGACGGTTGCAGGCCGCCTTTACGAAGCTTTGGCGGACGCACGCGGGGTCGCGGCGACTTTACCCACCGAGATCCACTGCTACCTAGAACTGGGAGAGCCGGGGCGGGCCCTTGAGCGCGAGTCGTTCGCTGTCGACCTGATGACTCGGGCGAGCACTCCGTACAACCGGGGCGCGTTGCACCGCGTCCTGATGGATTGTCACCTCAGGTTGGAACGTTTCGAAGATGCGGTCCTCCACGGAGAGACTGCCCGCGCTTGCTATCTCGAGTCCGGCGCGCCGACCAACGAGGTCCGGGTGCTGGCCGTGCTGGCCCGGGCATATCGCGCGGCTGGCCGTGCCGAAGACGAGCTACGCGTACTGCGAGACTTTATGACCTGCTACGGCAGGCTGCGACAGCGAGAACCCGAAGACCGGCAGCTGTATACCACTGTGAAAAGCAGGCTGGCTGCCCGTGGTGCCTGAGGCGCTCAGCTCACGGGAGCCTCCGTTGCGGGGCCGTCCGGCGCATCAGTCTCGTCCTCCTCGTCCGAGTTCCGCATCGGCAGGATGTACTCCTGAGCCTTTTGCGCGAGGTGCAGCGGCAATGGCCTGCTTAGCGCGTCGCGGTAGTCCGGCGCCTGCCTCAGCTGGTGGACGGCCATCGCCAGGGCGTGCGGATCGTCCTCCTCGTCACGGTTGTGGCTGAGCACCGCGATTTCGACGAGGCCGGGATTCCACGCGGGTTTGTCGATGTCGATCGTCGGCAGATCCACCCGGTCGCCCAGACGGATCGGCCGGTTCTGCAGTTTGTGCGCTCCTACCGCGGAACTTTGCGCTGTGGAAGCCTTCGGGGTGGTGCTGTAAAAGATCCTGTCGTTCTCCGTCTCGGCGCTCTTCCACAGATTGGCGGGCAGGCCGTTCACCCCGTTGCCGTCCGCGAGACCCCACCACTGCGGGGTCTCCCGTCGCTCCCCGGTGCGGATCCGGACAAGCCGTAGCCAGGGATTGGGCCGTCCGGCCGGCGCGACGCCGGTGCGGATGAGATCCCGGCGCACCTCACCGTCCTGCACCCAGGTCCAGAGATTTCTGATGTTCTGCGCGTCGACGAGGACGACGGTCGGGGTACCGCGGATCTCATCCGAGGAGAGCACCCGGTGCAGGAACTCCTCTGTGGCGGACCGTTGTTCGTCACGGGTTCGGGGCCAATCGAACCACGATTTCTCATGCTCGCCGTCATCGGCGAGGTCGTGCTCGGAGACCGCGGCGAGCGCGGGCAGCCGGGCCAGGTAACGCGGATACGCGATCCAGGCCCCCATTCCTTCGACAGCTTCGGCGTCCCAGGCCAAGATCTCCCCGGGACCGCCGGCGCCGGGACGCACCAGCACCGCGACCGGGAATTTGCCCTTGGCCGACCGGGCGGTGGAGCCCCGTGCCTTCGTCGCCGTCCAGACGGCCAGGTACTGGGTTCCGGCGGGCAGGCCTGTCGGGACGTCGGTGCGCGGCACCACCGTTGCTCCCAGCTGCCGCAGCGCGTCCACCCAGGACGACTCGGCCGCGACGGACAGTGTCTTCTCCCCGCGCGACGATCCAGGCGAGGTGATGAACTGGGTGACGACCCCGCTGTCGGCCGCACCGAGCCGCAACGCGAACTTGGGATCGTTCCGGCCGCGGAACACGATGCGGCCGTGGATCTCCACCAAGGCGACCGAAGGCACCGCCGCATCCGCGCCGTTCTTGGCGAGAAACTCGCCCATGTCCGCCCGGCGCTTGGCCAGCGCCCTTGCCGCGCGATCCGCCCGGCCTTTGACCGGTTCCGATGGCACACCCAGGCTTTCCGTCAACCCGTTGTCCATGCGCAGACAACTCAACGTCACGACCAGCTCTCGAGTCCGCCACCGCAACACGACGGGTTCTCCGCGGCCACTGCGATCGTGAGCCTGCGTGCCCACCTCACTCGCTCCGCCGTCACCTTCGAGACCGAGCACCTCGGCAAGCGCGACGATCGCTTCGTCACGGGTCCGGTCGGTGCGCCACAACAGTCGCGCGGCGAACTCGGGAGTGCCGGACCAATCCGTGTACAGGGCGGCCAGCGACGTCCGGCGGGTCAACCGGAGCTCCGCCTTGCCCTCCGCCGTGCGTTCGCTGGAGCCGCCCTTGCGGACATTGGCGGGCTTGTTCGCGGGTAGCTCCGACCGGGTGAGGTCGGCGACCCTCGCCAGATCCGGCAGCAGAGCCTGCTCGGCCCACTCGACCAGGCGCGAGCGCTCATGGGACATGAAACCCGCGCCCACACCGTGCTCGCCCATCGGTGAGCTGTACGCGATCAGCGCGTCGACGCCTCGTTCACCCTTGAACCACCGTTCAGGATCGCCGAGGAGTCCGGCAGGATCCGGAAACGGTCTGGTGCCGAGAGCGAGCCGCTCCATCAGCTTCGTGAGATCTCCCTGTCGCCACATGAAGTCGTCATCGCGTTTGGCAACGTGTGCCACGCTGTAGCGTTCGCTGACGGGGACACCGGGCAGCCACGGCGCGACCGGACGCAGGTAGACGGCACTGGCCCGGCGGTATCCCAAACGCACCAGCCCGGTCTTCGGGTCGGGGTGGGTGGCCCAGCGGCGCACCCCGAAATGCAGGTGAACCCGTGGCCGGGGATGGAACGGCACCGTGTGGAGGGTGACGGTGGCGACGACCGAGAACCACCACCTCCCGTGCTTGTCGTCGTGGAAGAGCGGCTGGGACATGAGCTCCGCCCCCTGCTGACGCGACCGCCGCGCGACAGACCGAAAACGCAGTACCTGCTCGCCGGAGTCGTACGGCTCCAGCTCCTGGATCCGGCGGGCGAAGTGCTGCGTCGTCAGCAGGTACTGGGGGCCGTCCGGTTGCGCGGTACCTCCTTTGCTGACACCGCATCGCGTAAGCGAAATCGCCTTCTTCTCCTGCCACACGGGGGGATTGGCGAGCAGCGTGTCACGGACCCGGTTCGCCTCGTCAGGATGATCCGAGCCGAGCTCCTCGATCCAGAACTCCAGCAGCCGTAGCAGGATCGAGACCGGCAGCGGCTTCCCCGCGTCTTCCGGACAGTACAACCAGGTCCGCGGCCCCTCGCCGGCCGCGACCTGGCGTGGCAACACCCCGAGACGCACATCCAGGGCTTGGAGAAGCGAATCCAGCCGCCGTGTCGGCGGCGTCTGCCATCGGGCCCGGCCCGTCCGTTCGAGATTGACCAGGTCGAGTACGCCGGTGGTGAGAGCTTCGGGGAACTGCAAGGTGTGGAAGTCCACGGTGAGTCCGTCTCCGTCCACTGCGGTTTCGTAGGCCGCCCGGCGGATCGCCGTGTAGCGCGAAGCCAAGGTCATGTCCTCCTGGAGAGAAGGTCTGGGCCGTCCAGGTCGACGGGTTCGACCTGGTCGAGCATCCGGCAGAGCGCCAGGTAAACAGGCTTGTACAGGAGCTCGGCGAGCCGCATGTCCGCCGGAGCGACCGGGTTGTCGTCCGGGCGAGGTTCGAAGTACGGGCGCAGGGCGTCCCGGATGCCGTGGAGCAGGCTTGCCCGAGAGTGGTCGCGCTGCCTTCGCCGAGCGTGCTTCTGTGCGTTCGGCGACCGCGCTTCGGCGATCGCGAGTTCGAACTTCGCGTCGACGAAGACGACCCGGGCAGCGACTCCGCCCCGGACGAGCCTACCGATCACCTGCCAAAGCACGACCAGCTGGTCCCAGGCGAACGAGCGCTGTTCGTCTTTGCTCAGCACGGAATACGCGTACTTGCGGATCAGAAGCCGGCCCCACTTGCTGCGAGCCAGGGCACGGAACGCCCGCCCGGCGGAGTCGAGCGTGTCGTGGGATGCCACGAGGGCGGCGAAGGAAGCCGGATCGGTGTCCTCGGCCGTGGGCAGGCCTCGCGTGTAGCGGCTCTCCCAGTCGTTGATGGCGAGCACGGAGAGCCCAATGTCGGTCGGCACCGGATGAGGCCGGGTGAGCAGTAGGGCCACCCCGAGCGCGGCGTCGTTGTCCCGGTTCAAGATGTTGTACCCGCGCTCGATGGCAAGCATCGGTGCGACGAGCACCCGGGCCATGGCGTCGGTGGCGAAGAGACCCGCGTTCCCGCGACGGACGACCCCGGCGCGGTCGAGGTCGTCGGTCCCGTCGGCGACCGCGTCGTCAAGATCGGCGTTGTCCCGGACGAGCGCCTTGACGTGGCCGTGCCACCCGGGCATCGCGTCCAGTTGATCCGCCACGTCGCGGGCTTCCTGGTAGTTCCCGACGAGGAGTAGCGCACGCTGCCGGTTCGGGTTCCCGACAGCCCGGATCTCCTCTTCCAGCGGCGAAATGCCACTCGGGCCGGGCTTGCCGAGCTTGTCCACGAGCGAGCGCAGCAGTGACGACCTGATCCTGGGCGGCCGCCCCGACAGGCTGATGGGGTTCCCGTCGGCGTCGTGGAAGAACCGCATCTTGAAAACGGTTTCCTGCACACGCTCCTCGGCTTCGTGTGAGGGCCGCAGGACCGCGCCGACCGGTGCGACCACATGCGCGCGGGTGGACGTCCCGGCCCAGCTGGTTCCCGAAAGCAGCAGTACATGCGGCCCGCCGCGGCCGGTGGTGGTGTCTACGCCGAGCGACGGCAGGGAGAGCAGCAGTTCCCGCCCGACACCGGTACACCGGAAGAAACGCAGCGTCCCGGTCACCTCGTCGCGGTCGCCGTCACCGTCCTCGACGACGTACTGGAAACCCAGCACGTTGCCCATCGGCGACTCGGGTACGAGCGGCAGGTAGTCCATCGGTGGGCGGCGGATCAGCTCGTTGTCCTTGGCGTCCAGTCGCATTGCCTCTTCGACGAGTGGCCAGAGGTGCGTCAGGCGGTCCAGCCGGTGGTGCAACGCCGACAGCAGCAGGACGAACTCCAGCTTGCGTACCTGAGGGTCGGTTTCGGCCACGTGACCCGGCCTTTCCGGCGTGCCGAGCACCTGGAGCTCGCCGATCACCGCGGCCAGCCGATGAGCGACGGCCTTGCGGTTCAGGGTGTGCAGCAGGTCTTGCGTCGTCGCGGCCAACAGGTCGGCGAGAGTTTCGTAGGGGCCGTTGTCGCCCAACGGGTCGTCGCGGAACTGGTCGAACACTTTCGCGGCCTCGGCGTGGGAGACCCCTGGTTCGGTCGCCGGGGTTTCCTCGTCTTCCTCGTCATCGGTCCCGGCGGTTCCGGGTCGATACAGCTCTTTCAGGAGCTTTCCCTGCAACGTCCAGGAGTTGAAGTACTCGATTCCCACCCAATCCCGGAGGCTTTGATCCGCGATCAGCATCGAGTAGAGCTGGTTCGTGGCGCCGGAAACGACGGAGAGTGCGACCTCCCAGTTCCGCACGTAACGGTCGGACAACTGGAGGCGCCCGGCCCGCGAGAGTTCGAGGATGTTGTGCCTGTACAAGGTGTCCAGCCACGAATGAGGTTCGCGGGAGACGAGTGTGGCGGTCGGCGCGAACACCATGTCGAGGTTCATCATCACCCGGTCCGCTTCGTCGATGACGACGAGGTCGCTGCGCAGACAGGCCAGTTCGAGCTGGCGCAGGCGTACTCCGCCCACGTGGGTCTGGAGCGGGCTGGCCACGAGCGACGCCATGTTGGCGACCCACACCCGTGCGTCGACCTGGTCGCGGGCGTTCACGTGCCGCGGGCATTCGTGCCACAGAGGACAGCTCGATGGGCTCGGGCGCTTCCGGTCGGTGACCTCGCTGTCCACGGCATAGAGCTTTGTGCACGGCGCGTCGACCGAACGCACCGGCGTTTCCGCCGCCCGAAGTGCATCGAGTGGGCAAGCCGTGCCGAGGTCGGCGAACCCCTCGTCCTCGTGGTGCCCGGCGAACCGCACATGGCCATTCGAGGCGAGCCGTCGGTGCAGTCCTTCGACGTGCTGCTCGCGGTTGGAGGAACCGATGATCGGCACCACCACCCCGTCGTCGAAGAAGCTTCGCAGTTCCCGGGCCGTGGCGAGCTGCTCCGCGACATCGCCGACCACGAGCGTGATCCGCAGTGGCTTGTCCTGTCTCACCGCCCAGACCGCGAGCACCTTCATGAGGGTGCTCTTCCCGACCCCGACGACCCCGACCGCGTGGAGGAGCCCGTCAAACCGCAGCCTGTCGCCTTCGATGAAATCGTGTCCGTGAACGTCACGGACGAGCAGTCGCGTCGATTCGATACTGGCCTGCCAGTTCACTCGTTCGCCCTTGGGGGCGTGCGTGTCCATCCATCGGGCGGTCTCGCCCAGCGCCGCCCAAGTTATGTCGAGGGGCTCTCCGTTCGTCACCGTGCGGGACGTGAGGTCGTGTCCCGGCACGTCGCGTGCGCGGTCCGCGATGTCGGCCGGGATCTCCACCTCGACGCGTTCATCACGGTCGTAGTAGAAGTAGCTGCCCGCTTTCGCCGGAGCGGGCTTGCTGTCGACGTAGTCCGGAAGGGTGCTCAGGGCCTGTTCGTACACCGGGAAGCGTGTGGTCAGAGTGGTCGTCCCAGTCCATTCGAAGGAGGCGAAATCCTCCGCGATCCGGAACGCGCGCAGGTCAGCGTCCACCTCCTGGTAGTTACGCAGGGCTTCGAGCCAGGACTCCGGTCTGCGCAGAGGCCAGAGGCGGTGCCGGACGCAGGTGATCATCCAGGCTTGCGCCGGGTCGTCCGCCAGCCCGCTCTCCTTGGCGAACGGGTAACCACCGAGGAGTGGCCAGACCGAGGTCGGAGGCTGCGCTTTGTCGAGGCGCGACAACAGGGTCAGGCCCAGTTCGACCGGGCAGAGCACTTCCAGGGGCAGCTCCAAGGTGGTCTGCCTTAGCTCTTCGATGAGCTCGGCGTACCACTTCTTGCTACGCATGGTCGCCTGCCTCCTGCCGGATCATGTCGGCGAACTCGTCCTCGGAGAAGATCCGGGACGACTTCGCGTGTTCTGTCGCGATCCGCTGGTAGCCGGGATCTGCGTCGATCCGGTACTGGGCGATGACCCAGCACACGACGTCGGCGCCGGTGCCCGCGACCGACGCCGCGATCGCCCGGCCGAGCAGTGCGGGGCTGTGCCAATCGACGATCCGCACGGCCCTGGTCTCCCCGTCGGGCACGGTCACCCGCAGATCGCCGGTACCGGTCAACGGCCAGTAATCGACCCAGGCCCCGGACCGTCTCACTTCATCGCCGAGACGCCGGACCGTCTTGGCGGGACCGGAGACGAACTGTCGATGCCGGCGATCCCCCTGAACGAGGATCCGAACGTCGTGGTCCCAACGCTCACCGGGAGCCACGAGACTCTTGGTCGCGCACTCCTCCCGCTCGCACCACCAGCCTTCCTCGCCGGCGGGCAGCAGGAGGCCACCACAGCCGTCGCAGGCGTGGATCCCCCCGTCGATGGCGAAACCAGGTCCGATCTTGACGTAGAACTTGCCAAGGTACTCGTCGAGAACGCGGACCCCGGGTTTTAATACGATGTCCCTGAGCTGCTCCTCCGTGAGGACCGGGTGCGCCGCCAGCACGTTCCGCGTGGCGCCGTACGCCGGCGTCCGCCCGCGTTCCGCCGCGAACGCCGCCATCTCCGCGACCTGGCGCGACACCTCCAGGAACGGATTGGCCGCCTCCGCGCAGAGAGCGATCTCGTGGCACAGCGCGGTCGGCGCGCCTGAATGCTTGTCGACCAGAAAGCCGTCCTCGGGATAGACGCCCTCGGGGAGTACCAAGGGCCAGGATCCCAGCGGGCGCTGGTAACCCCAGCGGACCAACCCCGGCACCGAGGACGGTGGGCGAGCGCCCCGGCGCAGGCAATACAGGGCCAGCCAGTCCAAGGCGCTTTGGACGTTCGCCGGATACGGCATCCGGAAGGCGGTCAGATCGCGCAGCTCATCCAGGGTCACGAGGGCTGTGGCGACCGCGCCGAGCAGCCGCTCCTCCTCTCCGAGGGTGGTCACGGCTTGGCTCGCCCGCCCGCGGTCAGATACTCGACACCCGGCGAGCACCACCGGCGGACCTCGCAACCCGCACAGCCGTCGCCAGGGTTCGGGGCGTACATGGTGTCGCCAAGCAACGGCCTCACCAGCTCTCCGACGACTTCCTGGGCTTCCGCCACGAGGGCCGGGCTGGCGGGGTCCAGCTCTTCGAGAGCGCACCCGTCGGATCGCAGGTGTTCCAGTTCGACCCGGGATCCGCCCGGAGAACGTTCCGGTGCCCCGGCGGACAGGATCAGGATCGCCAGTGCCAGCTGGGGGACCTGGCGCAGCAAAGGCCGGTCGCGCCTCAGCCTGTGACGTGACGTTTTCGTCTCCCTCCACACCCACCCGCCGGCTCGCCGGTACAGAAGATCCGGCGTGCCGCCGAAGACCACATCCAGGCTCTTGTCATGGGCGACCACGAACCGGTCCTGCTCGCCACGGACTTCTTCGACATCGGGGAAGGGGCACAACGCCGCGTGCTGAGCCAGCATCTCCACCGCAGTTCGCTGGCTGTCCTCCGGGAGCGCGGCGACCTCTTCGCCCGCCGGGTCGCCGGGCCTGCATCGGCTGGGGTGGCCGGTGTGCCGTATCCGCAAGGTGGCGTCGACCGCGCGACCGATTTGGATCGGCTGGCCTTCGACAAGGGCGGTGTCGCGGAGTTTCAGCTGCCTTTGCAAGTGGTAACGCGCCGGGCAGCCCTGGTGGTAACGCAAGTCAGTGACCGACAGTGTCCGCCGCGGGCCGGGCACGGGAGGAACTTTCGGCAGGAGTTGCGCCGACGGCAGAGCGGCACAGTCGGTTGTGTCGGGGCATTCGGCGCAGTTGCGGCCCGCTCGCCGCGCAGTGCCGTCGACGATCTCGAGGAGCCTCGGCGCGATGAGATCCTGTGCCTGTTGACGGACTTGAGCGGAGGGCCACTCGAGAACCGGCACCGCGACAGGTGACCTGGCGCCGAACAGGATGACGCGCACTCGATCAGGGGCGGTCCCCCCGCCGAACGTGGCCACGTTGGCTGCCGCGGTGGTGACGATCTCGGGCCGTTCCGCCGGAGCGGTCAAGCCCATCAGCCACATTTCCCGGATCGAGTCGTCCTCGGACCGATATCGGCGTCCCCAGCAAGTCTGCTCGTACCGTTGCACTCCACGTTCGTCCACCGGATCCCGGCGATGGGAGATCTTCCACGGGAATCGCACCGGAATCGGGCACGGCGTGTTCATGGCGTCCTGATGCGCCTGCCATGCCGCGCGGTAGTTGTGGAACGCCTCGATCGACCAAGCCACCAGTCCTGGATGCGCCGGTGGCCGGCCGGTCTCGAACGTTCCCCGAGTCCGCGCCAGTTCGTCGATCACCGCCGCGTCGTCCTGGCCGCCGAATTCCGAGAGGTCCACCGCGGCCATGAGTGGGCCCAAAGTGAAGTCGGTCCAAGTCGACCTCCGGATCTCCGCGCGGCGCCGGGCCTTGTGCGCCAGCGCGCGAGGGCAACCCGCCGAGCCGGTGTCGGACGCGCCGACCCGCACAATCTGTCCAGAATTTGTCACGCCGTCCCGTTCTTATCCGGTTCCGCACCCCTTTGGTTCCGCAAGAAGCTTAATTGCGGGAATTCGGGACGGTCGCGCAGGGGGCGACAACCTGCCCGAGTAGCCTCCCGCGCATGACGAGTATGGCTGACAATCCTGGGGCGAGCCTTATGTGCGGTGTGGTGCTCGGGCAGCGTTTCCAAGTGGTCGAACAGAAGGGCGCCGGGGGGATGGGCGTCGCGTATCGTGCGCTCGATCTGGAAACGCGCAAGCAGGTGATTGTCAAGATTCCGCAATTTCCGGCAACGGTTGATTTGGATTTCGAAGCTCGGCGGCGAATCATGGGCCGATTCGACAAAGAGGGCAGGTACTTGAGCGATCTTAAGCACCCGAACATCCCGGCGGTGATCGATCGGGACAAGCATGGCTCTGTCCCGTACCTGGCGATGACCTACATCCACGGGGACAAGCTGACCAAGTATCGCCAGACCACCGTGCCCCGGCTCACGGAGTTCGCCGCGATCGGCTCGTCTGTCGCGAAGACGCTCGCCGCCTGTCACTCGACTGGAATCGTCCACCGCGACCTGAAGCCCGACAACCTCTTGGTCGGCGACAACGGCGTCGTCTACATGATCGACTTCGGGATCGCGCTGCCGTTGAACAAGGACACGTCGAGGTACACGAGGAACTTCGTCGGGACCGACGACTATTCGGCGCCGGAACGCTTCCTGGGAGCCGAGCCGGTCGAACAATCGGATCTGTACAGCCTGGGTTGCGTGTTCTACCACCTGCTGACAGGGCGGCCTCCGTTCGTTGTGGACGGCAGGAAGACGCTCGAAAAGCAACACCTGGAGGACCGTCCGGCACCGCCGTCACGCTTTGTCGCCGACGTCGATCCGGGCCTGGCGGACCTGACCTTGGCCCTGCTGGAGAAGAAGATGGAAGACCGGCCCGGTATCGAGACGGTGCTTGAGGTACTGCGTCCTCATTTGCCGACGGTCGGCGCACCTGAACCCAACCCGGTGTCCCTGCCCGACGTGACGATCCCGTACCGCACTCCGGATGCTGTCAGCCCGCCGGAAGCGGTCGCCGGTCACCGTTCGACCTCCGTGCGCCCATTCCGCGCTCGAGAGCGGCGTGACTTTCTCACCGAAGCCGACATCATGGAGGCCATCAGGCAGGCCACCTTCGAGCACGACAGCGGTGACAGCGCGGCCGCGGCCCTCACCCTGACCGAGCTGCGGAGTCGGGCGATCGAGACGTTCGGGGAGGGCAACCCCAAGCTGGAGCCGATCGAACGGGCTTTGAACCTGCTGGAGGGCCGCTGAAGTCGGGTCGGGATCAGCTGGTGGTCAGGACGGCTCTGGGGGTGACCGCTGTGGCCGGGAACCGATCGTGTCGAGTCGTTATAGCGCGTGGCCCTACATTACCGACTCGAACCCCGAACCCGCTGGATAAGAGTGGTGTGGGGCGCGCCCTTCGGGAGCACCCGCGGTCGACCTGACGATTGCGGCTTTGTCGGTGGCGATCTCTTGCCCGCTCGGTCGGTGACTTGATCAAGGGGCATGTCCGCGACGCGTCCGCTTCGGTGGTCCCGATGGTGAATCCGAGCCGCACTTTTGCTGTGCGCGCACCGCCCCCTGCACATGGACGCCGAGCGCGGTGCAGACGATCTGATCGTGTGGGGTTCCAGAAGTCGGTTCATGCGACAGGCGCGTTCGGCGGGTAGGGCATGATCGTCGGCCATGTCGTTGCGTCTGCTGTATCTGATCCTCTTGCGGCTGGCGGGTTTGGTGGTGTTGCTCGGCCGGTCGTCAGCGTCGAAGAACGTCGAGTTGCTGGTACTGCGCCATGAGGTGGCCGTGCTGCGCAGAGGCAACCCGAAACCTCGCCTCGATTGGGCTGACCGGGCTGTGTTCGCCGCGTTGGTCCGCATGCTGCCCAAGGCGCTGCGGCTGCACCGGTTGGTCACCCCGGGCACGGTCCTGCGCTGGCATCGGCGCCTGGTGGCTGCGAAGTGGACTTATCCACACCGGGTTGGCCGTCCACCGGTCGACGACGCGATCGCTAGGTTGATCGAACGGATGGCCAGGGAGAACCACAGCTGGGGCTACAAGAGGATTCAGGGTGAGCTGCTCAAGCTTGGACACCGGGTCGGCGCGTCGACTATCCGGCGGATCCTGAAGCGGGCACGCGTACCTCCCGCGCCGGTCCGGGACACCGACACGACCTGGCGGCAGTTCCTGCGCACGCAGGCCTCGACGATGCTGGCGTGCGACTTCTTCCACATCGACTGTGCGCTCACCCTCCGGAGGATCTATGTGTTCTTCGTGCTGGAGGTCGGCAGCCGCTACGTCCATATCCTGGGCACGACCACGAATCCGGACGGCCGGTGGACTACTCAGCAGATCCGCAATCTCATGCTGGATCTTGGTGATCGAGGCGACGACTTCAGGTTTCTCATCCGTGACCGGGCTGGCCAGAACGGCGTCGTTCGACGCCGTTCTGGCCGACGTCGGTATCGAGGCGGTAAGGATTCCTCCGCGCTACCCGCGGGCGAACTGCTACGCCGAACGGTTTGTGCTCACGGCCAGAACCGAGCTCGCCGACCGTATGTTGATTCTGAGCGAACGGCATCTGCGCGCCGTGCTCGCCGAGTACGTCCGGCATTACAACGGTCGACGGCCGCACCGTTCCCGCGAGCTTCGCCCACCACAGCCGACCCACCCCGTGGCAGACCTCAACTCTCAGCGGATCAGGCGACAGCGGCTTCTCGGAGGCCTGATCAACGAGTACGAACGGGCGGCATAACCCTTCTGGTCAGAGCCGTCGGCAGACTTGTGGAACCCCGCAGCGACGTTGGAAGTGGCGAATCAGATCGTGCAGTACGGGTGGGAGACCGGCCAGTCGGCGCCGAAGACGACCTCGTCGGAGGGCTTGGTCGCGCTCGACGCGAACACCGTCCTCGTCCTGCGTCGGCACATCGCGTGCCAGGACGCGGACAAGGCTCGTCTCGGTAGCGCGTGGGTGGACAGCGGGCTGTTGTTCACCCAGCCAGACGGGAGCCCTCTGCATCCGGCCGATGTCACCGAGCGGTTCTACGAGATCGTCCGCCAAGCCGGGTTGCCGCCCATCCGCCTGCACGACCTCCGGCACGGTGCCGCCACGCTCGCCCTCGCCGCCGGTGTCGATATGAAGGTCGTGCAGGCCATGCTTCGGCACTCCTCGATCACCGTGACCATGGACACGTACACCACCGTCCTACCCGAGATCGCACTCGCGGCAGCCGAGGCGACGGCGAACCTCATCCCCAGGAACTCCGCCCGACAGCTCGGGCTCGTCTCGGGCGCGGATCAGACCACAATGGACAGTAAGGAAGTGGAAGAAATGCGTCCACATAACACAAAACCCCACGTCATCGAAACCGAAAACGTGGGGTCTGAGAGTGCGCCATCAGGGACTCGAACCCCGAACCCGCTGGTTAAGAGCCAGCTGCTCTGCCAATTGAGCTAATGGCGCCTGCTTGTTTCGCCGCTTTGGTGTTCCCCTCGGCGACGTGGAAAACATTAACACAGGGTTGCTGGGGCCCGTTTCAGGGGGTCCCCCTTCGGTCGCCGTGGGCGTCGCGGGGACGGATTCGGCCATCCGGCCGCGGGCGTTGCGGCCGGTCAGGCAGACTATAGCCAGACGTTGGGGTTGGTACCACGCGAAACGGGCGGTGTGCATGAGGGTCTGGGGAGCGACAGGTCGGTCGCGGGTGGCGTTGGTGGCTTTGGTGGCCGGGTTCACACTCGCCGCGTGCAGCAGTACACCGTCGGGTGAATCGCCGGCCCCGGGTGGTGCTCCTGGTGGTTCGCAGCAGAGTGGCGAGGCTGCTCCGGCTCCGAAGCCTGCCGCGATGACGCTGACTCCGGCGCAGGGCGCGGCGGACGTGGCGCCCGGCGAGCCGGTGTCCGTCGCCGTCGCCGACGGCAAGGTGGGCGAGGTCAAGCTGACCGGCGCCGACGGCAAGGTCGTCGCGGGCAAGCCGAAGGAGGACGGTTCGGGCTGGGAGTCGTCGGAACCGCTCGGCTACAGCAAGACCTACACCGTGACCGCGGCCGCGACCGGCACCGACGGCAAGCCGGTCACCGCGACCTCTACGTTCTCCACGGCCAAGGCAGGCCGTCAGATCGGTGTCTCGATCAATCTGGTCGAAGGTGAGACTGTCGGCGTCGGCTTGCCGTTGATCTTCACCTTCACCGGCAACGTGCCGGACAAGGCGGCGACGGAGAAGGCGCTGAAGATCGTCACCGAGCCGCAGGCCGAGGGCGCGTTCCACTGGTTCGGTGAGAAGACCGTGATGTGGCGGCCCAAGGAGTACTTCAAGCCGGGCACGAAGATCTCGGTCAATGCGGCGATCTACGGCAAGAACCTGGGCAACAACACCTTTGGCCGCGAGGACAAGCCCGCCCAGGTGGTCGTCGGTGACAAGCTGGTCGCGACCGCCGACGGTGGCACGCACCAGATGAAGGTCGTGGTGAACGACCAAGAGGTCAAGCAGATGCCGATCTCGATGGGCAAGCCGTCGAGCAGCACCCCCGCCGGGACCTACACGGTGATGAGCGAGCACACCGGGTACACGATGGACTCGAGCACCTACGGCGTCCCTTCGGACAGCAAGGCCGGCTACCGGACGTTCGTGAAGTACGCGGTGCGGATGTCGAACAGCGGCATCTTCTACCACTCGGCGCCGTGGTCGGTCGGATCGCAGGGCAAGCGGAACGTGAGCCACGGCTGCATCAACCTGTCGACCGAGAACGCGAAGTGGCTGATGGACACTTCGAAGAAGGGCGACATCATCACGGTCGCCAACTCGGGCCCGCAGGTGCTGCAGCCGACCGACGGCTGGTCGGTGTGGCAGATGTCGTGGGACGACTGGAAGACCGGCGGCGACCGCAACTGACGCGACGCCATGAGGGGTCCCTATGGGACGGATCCGTCCCATAGGGACCCCTCATGACATTCCGGAGGTCCCGTTGAGGTACTCCCACTGCGTTTCGCCGCTGGTCTTGTAGCGGCACTTCTGCGTGCGGGTGTCCCAGATCTTCTCCGGATCGCGACGGCACTTCTGGTGCTCGAGTTCGGCGAGGTACTTCTGGGACTGCGCCTTCGTGCAGTTCGGATAGCCGGGCTCGCAGCGCCACGGTGACTTCTTGGGCGAGGTCTTCGGGGGCGGTGAGGCCGGGGTCGTCGTGACCGTCACCGGTGGAGCCGTCGAAGTGGACGGTGCCGCGGTAACCGTCGTGATCGGAGGGGGAGTTGCCGACGGCGCGGGTGCCTGACCCGGCGGAGCGGTTGTACAGGCTCCGGACGGCACGCAGAGTCCCAAGACCAGCAAGACCGGCCACCGTCCCATGGCATCCTCCGCGCGAGTTCTCTCTGAACTCGCGCGAACGCCACGCCGTGTTACGGCAGTCCCGGGCAAAGCGAAACCCCAGCCCGCTGGGAAGGGGCCGCAAGGCCCCTGAACAGACTGGGATAATGGGGTGAGCGACGGGTTTCGAACCCGCGACCTCCTGGACCACAACCAGGTGCTCTACCAGCTGAGCTACGCCCACCATCGCCGGGCTCGGGAAGCTTCCCCATCACCTCGGCCGCACTATATTAGCGTGCCCGTTTCCGGGGCTCGCAACGGGTTACGGTTCGTGGCGTTCCTGCACTTCAGCGGCCGCTGCCTTGGCCTGTTCGGTGGTCGGGCCGGGCTGCGGGACGAAGGCGACGCGACGGTAGTAGTCGAGTTCGCCGATGGATTCCTTGATGTCGGCGAGCGCGCGGTGGGCGAGGCCCTTCTCGGGCTTGGCGTAGTAGATCCGCGGGTACCAGCGCCGGACGAGTTCCTTGACCGACGAGACGTCGACCATGCGGTAGTGCAGGTGCTCGTCGAGGGAGGGCATGTCGCGGGTGATGAAGCCGCGGTCGGTGGCGATGGAGTTGCCGGCGAGCGGGGCGACGTTGGCCTCGGGGACGTGCGCGCGGATGTACTCGAGGACGCGCTGCTCGGCCTCCTCCATGGTGACCGTGGAGCGCCGGACCTCTTCGGTGAGGCCGGAGTGGGCGTGCATCTCGCGGACGACCTCGGGCATGCCGTCGAGGGTTTCGTCGTCGGCGTGGATGACGATGTCGACGCCTTCGCCGAGGACGTTGAGTTCGGCGTCGGTCACCAGTGCGGCTATTTCGATCAACGCGTCCTTGCCGAGGTCGAGCCCCGTCATCTCGCAGTCGATCCAGACTAGGCGGTCGTTCACCCCGGAACCCTAACCCGACCCGGGGATTCGGGGCGCGCGACGTGCGGGTTCGGCGGGTAACTGGCAGCGTGTGCATCCTCAGGTGAGCCGTATCACAGACCAGGGAGCGACAGTGGCCGAACAGGGTCCAGCCCAGGAGATCGCGCAGGGTTACGTGAGCGAGGGGGCGGCGGTCGAGCTGGGCGCCGTCGTGATCGACGGCAAGGCCGACTCGGGTGCCGCGGTCCGCCTGCCGCTGGCGACGCTCAACCGGCACGGGCTGGTCGCGGGAGCGACCGGTACCGGTAAGACGAAGACCTTGCAGCTGATCGCCGAGCAGTTGTCGGCCGCAGGGGTTCCGGTCCTGCTGGCGGACGTGAAGGGCGACCTGTCGGGGCTCGCGGCGCAGGGCGAGAGCAACGACAAGATCGCCAAACGCGCGGAGGAACTGGGTGACCAGTGGGAGCCTGCGGCGTTCCCCGTGCAGTTCCTGTCGCTGGGCACGGGTGGCAAGGGGGCGCCGATCCGGGCGACGATCACGAGTTTCGGCCCGATCCTGCTGTCGAAGGTGCTGGGGCTCAACGAAACCCAGGAGTCGACGCTCGGCCTGATCTTCCACTGGGCCGATCAGCGCGGTCTCGCGCTGCTGGACACGAAGGACCTCCGTTCGGTCATCACGCACCTGACCAGTGACGAGGGCAAGGAGGACCTGAAGGGCATCGGCGGTGTCTCGGCCGCGACGGCCGGGGTGATCCTCCGCGCGCTGTCCAATCTGGAGGCTCAGGGCGGTGAGGACTTCTTCGGCGAACCCGAGCTGGACGTCCACGACCTGATGCGCCAGGACGACGGCAAGGCGATGGTGACCCTGCTGGAGTTGGACAACCTCCAGTCCAAGCCCGCGCTGTTCTCGACGTTCCTCATGTGGCTGCTGGCCGAGTTGTTCGAGGAACTGCCCGAAGAGGGCGACCTCGACAAGCCGAAACTGGTGTTCTTCTTCGACGAGGCGCATCTGCTGTTCAACGGTGCGTCGAAGGCGTTCCTGGAGCGCATCGAGCAGACCGTCAAGCTGATCCGGTCGAAGGGCGTAGGCGTGTTCTTCTGCACGCAGCTGCCGACGGACATCCCGAACAACGTCCTGTCGCAGCTGGGCGCGCGGGTCCAGCACGCGTTGCGCGCCTTCACGCCCGAAGACCAGGCAGCGCTGACGAAGACGGTGAAGACGTACCCGAAGACGAAGCACTACGAACTGGACTCGGCGCTGACGTCGCTCGGCATCGGCGAAGCGATCGTGACCGTGCTTTCCGAGCGGGGCGCGCCGACGCCGGTCGCGTGGACGCGCCTTCGCGCGCCGCGGTCGAAGATGGGGTCCATCGGGGCCGAAGCCATCTCCGCGGCGACGACGTCTTCGGATCTGCACGCGAAGTACGCCGAGACGATCGACCGTGAGTCGGCTTACGAGAAGCTCGCCGCGAAGGTGGCCGCGCCTCCGGCCGGTGAGGCTCCGCCGGAAGCGCTCCCGGCGCCGAAACCGGAGAAAGAAGGGCCGGGGATGGTGGAGCAGGCGATGAAGAACCCGGCGGTGAAGTCGTTCTTCCGCTCCGCGGCGAGCGCGCTCGGACGGGAGATCACGCGCGGCCTGTTCGGGAACCGGAGGCGGTGAGGAATACCTGACGCGTTCTGTCAGGTATGTACGGCAGGCTTGACGCCATGACCAACACCGCGACTGCGTCGTTCACCGTGGACGGCTGGGATCCGCAAAACACCGACAAGCCCGAAGACACCGAGTTCTCGCGGGTGTGGCTGACCAAGACATTCACCGGTGCCGTCGAGGGGACCAGCGCCGTCGAGATGCTCACGGCGGTGAACGAGACGTCCTCGGCGTACGTCGCCTTCGAGCGGCTGGCCGTGTCCGTCGATGGACGGAAGGGCGGCTTTGTCCTGCATCACTCGGCGGGGGAGAACGGGCATCACCTGATCGTCTTGCCGGGCTCTGGTCACGGCGAACTGGCGGGCATCACCGGAACGGCGGAGATCGTCCAGGACGACGAAGGCAACCACACCTTCACCCTCACCTACGAACTCTGAAAGTTCGTGAGGGCCTCCTTCGGCGAAGGAGGCCCTCACGGACGGTGCCTGCTGGGCCGCCCCCTGACAGCGGTCCAGACGGCCGGGTCAGCCGACGATCTGCTCGACGATCTTCTTCGCGTCGTTGATGGGGATCGCGAAGCCGATGCCGATGCTTCCGGTCGAAGCCGGGTTGTACAGCGCCGAGTTGATGCCGATGACGTTCCCCTGCGCGTCCACCAGCGCCCCGCCCGAGTTGCCCTGGTTGATCGGGGCGTCGGTCTGGATCGCGGTGTAGCTCGGCCCGCTTTCGTTCGTGGTCCTGCTGTAGGGCGAGCGACGGTCCTGGCCGCCGCCCAATTCGTCGAGCTTGCGGTTCAGCGCGCTCACGATCCCGGTGGTCACGGTGTTCTGCAAGCCGCCGGGCGAGCCGATCGCGACGACCTGCTGTCCCGCGACGAGCTTGCTCGAGTCGCCGAGCGAGGCCGGGGTCAGCCCGCTCGCGTCCTTCGCCTGGAGCACGGCGATGTCGGCCTTCGTGTCGGCGCCGACCACGCTCGCCTTGTACTGCTTGCCGTCCGAAAGCGTGACGGTCACGTCGCCCTGGGCGTCGTTGACCACGTGGGCGTTGGTGAGGATGCGCCCGTCCGCCGTCAGGATGACGCCGGAGCCGACAGCGTCACCTTGCGCGGTGGCCACGTTCACCTGGACGACGCTCGGCGTCACCTTCGCGGCGACCCCGCTGACGTCACCCGAAGTGTTGTTCCCGACCAATTGCCCGTTGGCGACCGCGGACGAACCCGTGCCGGACCCCGACGACGCGGAGCCGATGCCCATGAGCGCCGCTCCGCCGACACCGCCGACGAGTGCGGCGGCGAGCGCCGTCGCACTGACGAGGACGGCGACCCGGCCGCCCTTCTTGCGAGGCGGCGGGACCGGCGTCTGGGCGGGCTGCGGGGTGAAGAGCGGATTCGGCGCGGCCTGCCAAGGGGTGTAACCGGGGTGCTGCTGCTGGTGCGGCGGCTGGTGCCCACCGGTGGAGGCGGGGCCGGGCCGACTCTCGTTCTCGGTCATGGAACAAGATTCGCGCCCGTACTTGTGAACCGCCTGTGGAAAACCCCTGTGCTTTCCTAAGAAGAATTACCTGAGAAAGCTCAGTCAAAGAACGCGGGCACGTCCAACGCCCCACCCGAAGCCTCGAACTCTTCGTGCACCGCGGCGCGGAGTTCCGCGTCGGCGAGGTAGTCGACGGCGGTCATCGCCAGCCCCAACGCGCCGTCGACGACCGCGCGATCGCCGTCCGGCGAACCGGCCGCGGCCGCGAACTCCTTGGTGTGCAAGGCGGTCGTCGGCCCGGCGATGGCGATCATCGGGTGGATCGCCGGCATCCGGTAGGAGAGGTTGCCGAGATCGGTCGAGCCGGTGAGGAATTCGGGCACGATCCCCGGCGGCAGCGGTTTGCGGCCGGCGTCGACCTGATGCGCCGACCAGCGTCCGGCGAGGGTGGTGTTGAACCGGATCGGCAGGTACGCGGGCTGCCCGTCCCACAACAGTTCGACGCCGCAGCCGGTCATCTCCGCCGCGCCACGCGCGATCGCCGAAACCCGCTCGGCCAGGTCGCGCAGCGTGTCCGGTTGCGCGGAGCGGAGGTAGAACAGCAGCGCCGCCCGTTCGGGAACGACGTTCGGCCGCGCGCCACCGTCGCTGAAGACACCGTGGACGCGATCACTGGACGGCAGATGCTGCCGAAGCGCCGCGACGCCCTGGTACGCGGCGACGGCGGCGTCGAGCGCGTTGCGTCCCATGAACGGCTGAGCCGAGGCGTGCGCGCCGACGCCGTGGAACACCATCTCCAGCTGTCGCCTGCCGAGGAACGGGTGCATGGCGATGTCGTGGCTGAATGGGTGCAGCATGATCACGGCGTCGACGTCGTCGAAAACACCCGCGCGGGCCATGGTTTCCTTGCCACCGCCGCCTTCCTCCGCCGGTGTGCCGATCAGCGACACCCGGCCGCCCAGCCGTTCGGCGACCGCCGCCGCGCCGAGAAAACCGCCCGCGCCCGCCGTGCAGATGACGTTGTGCCCACAGCCGTGGCCGAGCCCGGGAAGAGCGTCGTACTCGGAAAGGACCGCGATGTGCGGGCCGCTTCCAGGGGTGCTCGCGACCAAGGCGGTGTCCAGCCCGCCCGCGCCGATGGTCACCTCGTGGCCGTGCCGCTGGAGCAGGTCCCCGAGCGCGCGAACCGAGCGGTGTTCGGCGAAACCCTCTTCGGGATGCGCGTGCAGGTCTCGGCTCAGTTCCACCAGTTCCGCCGTCAGCGCGCGGATCTCGGCGCCGACGGCGTCCCGCGTGGCGGAATCCGCGCCCTCGTGCGGCGAGCCGAGGGGCTCGGCCGCGGCGACGGCGTCCGCGGTCGCTTCGACCAGCGAACGGAGGTAGCTGTCGTCTGGGGGAGTCGGCGAAGCGTGCTCAGAGTGGATCATTTCCGGATGTTAACCGGTAGCTCGCCCGTGACGATCTGCGTGACACCGGAGTACCGCTCGTCCACGTGGTCGAAGCCGCGCCGGAACAGTTTCGCCGCGATCTCGCCGCGATCGAACATCCGCTGTCCGCTCAGCCTGCCGAGGACGGTGTCGGCCAGCCGCATCGGCTGGTCGCTGTGCCGGGCGCTGGTCAGCATCACCAGTGAGCCGCCGGGTTTCAGCACCCTGGCGAACGAATCCAGTGCGGCGTCCGGGTCGGCGAACATGTGCAGCGCGGCGAAACAACAGACGGCGTCCACAGTGGAATCATCGAGCGGCAGGTCGACGGCGTCGGCGCGCAGATAGGCCACCGAAGCCGGGTTGGGCGCGGTGAGTGCCTTCTCCAGCATGGTGACCGAACCGTCGAGTCCGATCGACAGCCCGTCCGGGCCGACCGCTTCGCCGAACGCGCGGGTGAAGCGGCCGGTGCCACAGGCGACGTCCAACGCGACCTGGCCGGGGCGGAGGCCGAGCGCCTCGATCGCGATCCGGACCTCGTCCGCCATGGTCGGCCCGTTGAGTCCTTTCGCGACCCTGCCCAGGGTCGGACGCCAGTACCGCTCGTAGATCATCGGCACGGCGGAGGTGCGCATCAGCCGCTGCGCGAGCCCGGTCGGCGGCCCCGCCTGCGGGATTTCGCCCAGCAGATCGAGAAAACCTTCCGTTGCCCCGGTGGGTGTGGTGCCCGGCCGCAGCAGGCCCAAGAGACGTTCGCGATGGTCCGGCATGACTGCTCCCTTCACGGTGGTCACCCGAGAATCTGCCATGACCGGCCCGTTCGCGACATTCCCGCCACCGCGACCCGAAACTGTCGGTGGCCATCTCTAACGTCGGAGGGAGTCGCCGTTCCCCAGCCGAAGGAGCCCGAAAATGACCGGCTCGATCTTGCAGCACACCGCCACGACCACGCTTCGCATCCCGGTGCGCGGCCCGTTCGACCTCGACAAGTCCATCCGGTTCCTGACCGATTTCCCGCCCGCGTGCCGCACGGACGCCGACGTCGAACCCGGCACCCTGCGCCTCGCCTTCCCCGCCGAAGCGGGCTGGGAGCACGTCGGTGCGGCCGTCAGACAGAGATCGCCCGGCACGATCGAGGTGGAGGTCTTCGCCGACGAAGGGCTCGCCGTCGAGGTCGGCGCCCAGGTGCGGCGGATCCTTTCGGTGGACGTCGACGGCGTCGGTTTCGCGAAGGTCGGCACCGCCGATCCCGTGGTGCGCCGCCTTCAGCAGGCGTTCCCCGGTCTGCGGCCCGTGCTGTTCCATTCGCCCTACGAAGCGGCCTGCTGGGCGATCCTGAGTCACCGGACCCGGATGTCGCAGGCCGCCACGGTGAAACGACGGCTCGCCGAGGATTTCGGCCGGCCGGTGGACGTCGGCGGGAAGATCCTCATGTCGTTCCCCGCGCCGGACGTCTTGGCCGGGCCGGAAGCCGTGCGCGGTCTACCGGAGGTGAAGGCCGAGCGGTTGCGCGCGGTGGCCAACGCCGCCAAGGACGGACTGCTCGACGCCGCGTACCTGCGTGCGATGCCGGTCCCGGACGCGTTGCGCTGGCTACAGCTGCTGCCGGGGATCGGGCCGTTCTCGGCGCAGCTGATCCTGATCCGCGGCGCCGGGCACCCGGACGTCTTCCCCGGGGACGAGCCTCGGTTGCAGGAGGCCATGCGGGTCGCGTACGACCTCCCGCTGGCGCCGCCCGAGGAACTGGAGGAACTGTCCGCGGTGTGGCGGCCGTTCCGCAGCTGGGTGGCCTTCGCCCTGCGGAACGACCGGGAGTTTCGCACGCGCGAGATCGGGGGTTCGATGACCGCCTGACACGGGACGTATCCGGCTTGTGGTGAGCTGGTGCGGTGAGCTCGTCTCCCGCCGAAACGGTTTCCGACATCGCCCAGTCCACCCCGCCCGGCACGATCACCCTGGTCACCGGTGGTCTCGCACTGCTCGTGGTGCTGTCGGGCAGGCCATGGCGGATCGCCCGCAACCTGATCACGCTCGTCCACGAGGCGGGCCACGCGCTGGCTGCCGTGCTGGTCGGCCGTCGGCTGCAGGGCATCAAGCTGCACTCGGACACCTCAGGCGTCACCGTCTCGCGCGGGAAACCGGAGGGGCCGGGGATGGCGTTCACCGCGCTGGCCGGGTATCCGGCGGCCGCGGTGCTCGGACTGGTGTTCGCCGGGTTCCTCTCGTCGGATCTGATCACCGTCGTGCTGATCGTGATGGCCCTGATGCTGCTGGGTGTGCTGGTGATGGTGCGCAACACCTACGGCGTGTTCACCGTGATCGCCAGCTCGGTGGTGCTCGGGCTGGTCGCGTTGGTGGCGCCGTCGTGGTTCCAGGCGATCTTCGTCTACCTGCTGACCTGGTTCCTCCTGTTCGGCGGCGTCCGGCCGGTGATCGAGCTGCAGATCAAGCGGCGACGGGGCTCGGCGAGGGATTCCGACGCCGATCAGCTCGGCAGGCTCACCGGGATGCCCGCGGTGCTGTGGGTGCTGGTGATGGCCGTGCTGACGGTGAGCTGTCTCTTCGCGGGCGGGTTGTGGCTGCTGGAGCCGACCGTCGCCTGACCGGGGTGGTACGGCAGACTGATGGCTCGTTCCGCGTGGAAGGAGTCAGCAGATGGACGAGGTCGCCAAGGCCGTCGAGGAATGCGCTCGATCGGCGAAACGGGCCGCGCCGTCACTGGCCGCAGCCTCCGCGGAGGCGATCGACGCCGCGCTGAACGCCATGGCGGGCAAGCTGGTCGAGCACGCCGACGCGGTGCTGGAGGCGAACCAGGCCGACATCGCCAAGGCACGCGAGGACGGGATGAGCGCCGGGCTCCTTGACCGGCTCACCATCACACCCGAGCGGCTGACCGGCATGGCCGAGCAGCTCCGTCTGCTTGCCGGTGCGCCGCACCAGGAACGCTCCGTCGACGTGTCCACTTTGGACGGAGGGTTGCGGCTGGTGGAACGCCGCCGTCCGGTCGGCGTGATCGGCGCGAACTACGAGGCGCGCCCGAACGTCACGGTCGACGTCGCCTCGCAGCTGGTGAAGTCGCGTAACGGTGGTGTGCTCCGCACGGGTTCCGCCGCGCTCGGCTCGGCCCAGCGCCTGCGCGAGACCGTGATCGCGCCCGCGCTCGCCGAGGCGGGCATCGACCCGGACGTCATCCAGCTCGTGCCGCGCGCCGAACGCGAAGCGGCTTCCGCGCTGGTGCGTTTCCCCGCGCTCGTGCCGCTGGTCATCCTGCGCGGCAGCGGTGACAGCACCCGGGCGCTCGCCACCGAGGCGGCCGTCCACGGCGTCCGCACGCTGGCCCACGCCGACGGCGGCGGCGTGCTGTACATCGACGAGGCCGTCGACACCGACAAGGCGCGCGACCTGGTCTTCAACAGCCTCGACCGGCTCGGCGTCTGCAACCGGCTGAACCTGCTGCTGATCCACGAGGGCGCCCACGACCGCGTCTGGCCCGGCATCTCCGGCGCGCTGGCCGAACGCGGTGTCACGCCGTCGCTCGCCCCGCACGACCACGCCATCGGCTACGAATGGGCGCTCGACTCCGATCGCGAAGCCACCGTCACTGTCGCGAAGGTCGCGAGCCTGCCCGAGGCAGCGGAGATCGCGAACGAGCAGACCTCAGGCCTGGCCGCAGGCATCGCCACCGAAAGCAGCGAAGCCGCCGACGCGTTCTTCGACGCCTACACCGGCACCGGCGTCTTCTGGAACGCCCCCACCCGGCTGCTCGACGGCTTCAAGCTCCTGGCCGTCCCCGAGACCGGCATCAACCTGGACAAGGTCCCGGGCCCGCGCGGCCCGGTCACCTACACCGACCTCTACGTGCGGCAGTACGCCGTCCTGCCCGCCTGACCGCGGGCGCTCCTTCGCGGATGGTCCCTTGCTCCCGCGACGGGGTCTGGCGACCTGGCCGTGTGGATTTTGGGACGTCAGATGTCCCAAAATCCACACAGTCCTGGTTACGAGCGACGCTGAGTTCGACCCCGCCGCGTCGGAGGGCGGAGCTGTGTGGAAATAGGGACACTCAACGTCCCTATTTCCACACAGCCTGCCAACCCGAAGCGGGCGCGATAGCAAAGGTCCCTTGCTCTCACCAACAGGGGTCAGCGCCGTCGGCGCTTCGACCGAGACCGAGGTCGGGGCGGCAACGAGTCCGCCGTAGCGTCCTCGACCTCATCGGCGACGGCTGCCGGTTCTGAATCCGGAGCGACCCCGGGCGCCAGCCCCAGCATCTCCGCGGCGAGCTGCTGCGAAGTGGCGAACATGCCCGAAGGCCGATCCCGCGCCCGCCGCAAGGACGAAGGCCGCAGCCGGTTGTACCCCCGCACCGAAACGGGCCTCCGGGTCCGCACCTCGTACTCCGGGAACTCGAGGAGTTCGGTGGCGAGTTCCTTGTCCACCAGGATGGTGCCCGGCCGCGCGGTCGAGGTGAGGCGGGCGGCGAGGTTCACGACCGAGCCGTAGACGTCGCCGAACCGGAGGAGGATCCGGCCCGACGCCAGGCCGGCGCGCACGGCGGGCAGGGTTTCGTCGGCGTCGGCGCGTTCGGACAGCGCGAGCGCGATCTCGGCGCCGTCGACGGCGGAATCGGCGACGAACAGCACCTCGTCGCCGATCATCTTCACGATCCGGCCGTGGTGCTCGGCGACGACCTCGGTGGCGACGGATTCGAACCGGTCGAGGACGGCGCTCAGCTCGTCTTCGCCGATCTGCCTGGTCAGGCGGGTGTAGCCGACCATGTCGACGAATCCGACGACCTCGGTCCTGGCCTCCAAATCCTCGTCCGGGGACGCGAACGCCCGCCCGGCGTAGGCCGCGAGGTGCCGTCGCCAGACGAAGTTCTGCACTTTCTCCAGCTCGGGGAGCAACCTGTCGACGAGTCGCGCGATCTGGCGTTCGCTGGTGCCGACGTCCTTGTTCTCGGTGATCATCGTCCACAGCATGTGGACCTGCCATTCCGCGAGCCGCGAAAGGTGCTGGCCCAGCGCGCGCGTCACCGCCAGCTCGATGCCAGGGTCGATCAGGCCCGAGTTCATCAGCTGGTCCGCGGTGCGGATAGCGTCGATATCGGCGTCGGTGAAGACGACCTCGTCGTCATCGACGGTCGCGAAGCCCAGCGCACGCCAAAGCCGCCGAGAACGCTCTTCGGGAACGCCCGCCTTCTCGGCGACTTCGAGCCGGGTGTACTTGCGTCTGCCGCCGAGCAGGATCCGTTCGAGACGCTGCTGAAGCGCGTCGGGCGCGGGCTCGCCGGAATCGGCCACTACGTGGTGTGAACGATGAGCACGTCCACCCCGGACTTCCGCGCCACCTCGGACGGCACGGAACCGAGGATGCGGCCCGCGAGGGTGTTCAGTCCGCGGTTGCCGACCACCAGCAGGTCCGCGGAACGGTCCGCGACGACCTTGCGCAGCGCGTCGACGGGGTCGCCGACGACGGCGGTGGTCTCGATGTTCTTCGCGCCGGCCTTGGCGGCCCGGTCACGGGCAGACAGCAGGGTGTCCTCGGCCGGTGCCGAGCCCACGACCTGGTACGCCTCGTCGCCGAGGACGTCCTGTGCCTTCTCCACGTCACCCTTGTTGGCGGGGTAGTAGGCGCACACGACGACCAGGGTCGCTCCGGAGTCCCCGGCGACGCCCGCCGCCCGGTCTACCGCGGCGAACGAGGAATCCGAGCCGTCCGTGCCCACGACCACGGTCCGATATGCAGCCATCCGCAACCTCCACCGATCTGTCTGCCGCACCCGCGTGCGAGCAGCGACGATAACCGCTCGCCGACGGTCCCGCAGGGTGTCGTGAGCTCGGTCGGATGAGAAGGTTACTCGCCAGTCGGTTTCTGCGCTGCCGCAGGTCGAGGTGAAGGCTTCGCGCCGGATGTGGCCTTCGGCACATCGGCTGTCCGGATCTGCACGGTGGCTTCCGAGTCGGGCGACGGCTTCGCCTTGAGATCCGCCGGGACGTGCGGTTCGTCGCCGAGCACGTGCGTCGCCTCGGCGAGCGCGGTCCGCGCGGTGCGGACCTGCTCGGCAAGGCTGGAGCGCACCTTGCGGAGTGCTTCGACCCGTTCGGTGGCCTGCGTGATGCGCCGGTTGGACTCCTCGGTGGCCTGCCGGACGCGGCGGCGAGCCTCGTCGGCCGCCTCGGCGAGCCGGGCGTTGGCCTCGGTGATCGAGTCCTGCTTGCGCTTGTTGGCGTCCGCGACGGACTCCCGCTGACGGCGCTCGATGTCGGCCTTGGCCGCTGTCTCCTCATCGAGCACCTTCGCGCGGATGGCGGCGGCGTCCTCGGTGGCCTCGCGGACGCGGCGGGCGGCCTCGGCCTTGCTCGCGGCCTCCTGCTCGGCCAGCGCGTGCATGGCTTCGGTGCGCCGCGACGCCATCGCGATTTCGAAGTCCTCTTCGACCTGCGTGCGGCGTTGCTGCGACTCGGCGTCGAGCTTGTCTCGCTCGGCCTTCGCCTTGTCGGTGATGTCCTTCGCCTCGGCGCGCGCGGTCTCGAGCACACGGCGGTGCTCGGCCTCCATCTCCTTGCGGCGGAGGTCGAGCTCGTTGAGCAGCTGCTCGTAGCGGGCACGCATGGCGCTCGCGTCGGTCTCCGCCTTGGCACGGATGTGCCCGGCTTCGGCTTCCGCGCGCGCTTTGGTGTCGGCGGACTCGTCCTGCGCGAGCCGCAGCATGCGCTGCAAGCGCTCGGAAAGGCCTTCGACGCTCGTCGGCGGCTGGGCCAGCCTGTCGACCTGACCGCGCAGGTCCGCGATCTCGCCGCGCGCGGTCTCCAGCTGCCGTGCCAGGTCGCCCGCCTGTCCGATGGCGGCATCGCGATCGGCGGTGAGCATCTTCAGATCGGCGTCCAGCCGTTCCAGATGTTCGTCGACCTGCGCACGGCTGTAACCGCGCTTCGCCACGTCGAAGCCGGCTCCCAGCGGCACTAGCTCCCGTTCCTCGCCAAGGCTCATCCTTCTACCGTAGTCGAGCTGGAGTCACGGAAGGGTGAGCACCCACGCAACGCGCGGCGAAAGTGCGTTCTGGCGCGCTAAACGTTCCTGAACGCGTTGATCCCGTCGATGTGCTTCGCCCGCAATTCGTGGTTCCGGACGCCCAGACCTTCTTCCGGCGCAAGGGCGAGCACGCCGACCTTGCCCTGGTGAGCGTTGCGGTGCACGTCAAGCGCGGCCTGGCCGGTGTCTTCCAGCGCGTAGGTCTTCGACAGCGTCGGGTGGACCAGACCTTTCGAGATCAGCCGGTTCGCCTCCCACGATTCGCGGTAGTTGGCGAAGTGGCTGCCGATGATCCGCTTCAGGTTCATCCACAGATAGCGGTTGTCGTACTGGTGCATGAACCCGGACGTCGAAGCGCACGTGACGATCGTCCCGCCCTTGCGCGCGGCGTAGACCGAAGCGCCGAAGGTTTCGCGGCCGGGGTGCTCGAAGACGATGTCCGGGTCCTCGCCGCCGGTCAGCTCGCGGATCTTCTTGCCGAACCGCTGCCACTCCTTCGGGTCCTGGTTGTTCTCGTCCTTCCAGAACTTGTAGCCCTCGGCGTTGCGGTCGATGATCAGCTCCGCGCCGAGCTTGCGGCAGATCTCCGCCTTCTCGGGGCTGGAGACCACGCACACCGGGATCGCGCCGCCGTTGAGCGCGTACTGCGTCGCGTAGGAGCCGAGACCGCCCGAAGCGCCCCAGATCAGCACGACGTCGCCCTGCTTCATGTCGGCGCCGTTGCGCGAAACGAGCTGGCGGTAGGCCGTGGAATTCACCAGACCGGGGGACGCGGCCTCTTCCCAGGTGAGGTGGTCCGGCTTCGGCATCAGCTGGTTCGCCTTGACCAGCGCGATCTCGGCGAGTCCGCCGAAGTTCGTTTCGAAGCCCCAGATCCGCTGCTCGGTGTCGAGCATCGTGTCGTTGTGCCCGTCCGGACCCTCGAGTTCCACGTTGAGGCAGTGCGCGACGACCTCGTCGCCCGGCTTCCAGTTGTGCACGCCGGCGCCTGTGCGCAGCACGACGCCGGACAGGTCCGAGCCGACGACGTGATACGGCAGGTCGTGGCGCTTCGACAGCGGCGAGAGCCGCCCGTAGCGCTCCAGGAACTTGAAGGTCGAGACCGGCTCGAAGATCGAGGTCCAGACGGTGTTGTAGTTGATCGCGCTCGCCATGACCGCGACCAGCGCCTCGCCCGGGCCCAGTTCGGGCGTGGGGACGTCGTCCACGTGCAGCGACTTGCGCGGATCCTTGTCCCGGCTTTCGAGGCCCTGGAACATGTCGGCCTCGTCCTTGTGCACGGTGACGCCGCGGTAAGTCTCCGGCACGTCGAGCGACGCCACGGCGCCGAGGTCATCGTTCAGAATGGCCTGCTGGATTTCGCCGAGCTGCGTCATCGGAACCTCCGCGATTGGGGTGACGGCGTAGGCGCAACAAATTACTCACGGGTAACCCGGTCCACAACTGTACGAGACGTGGAGCACGTACACATCCCGAAGTGTTACCGACCGGTCTTGACCGGCCGGCCAATCAAGCGGAGCATGGGCGGTGGAGATCTCTCCGACCTGCAGGTTCAGCCGATTTTCGGAGGTGAGCACGCATGAATGAACCCACGACGCGCCCTTGGAGCCGTCCCCATGACTGGGCGGAGGTGGCCATCGGTGTCGTGGTCGCGCTTTCACCCCTCTGGATGACCACGGACAACACCGCGATGTGGACGCTCGTCGTCCTCGGCGTGCTGATCGCCCTCGACGGCCTCGCGTCGCTTGCGATGCCTGGCATGGTTTACGGCGAAGGCGTCCAGATCGTCCTGGGCGCGCTGCTGTTCATTTCGCCATGGGTGATGGGCTACGCCGACTTCATGGGCGCGTCCTGGACCGCCTGGATCGGCGGCGTCCTGACCGTGGTGGCCGGGGCGGCGGCGATGCCGATCGCCCAGGCGACACACAAGACGGCGGGGCAGCACTGACGCGCAAGGAGACCACGTGAAAGAGGATTCGGCGAAACAGCGCATCCTGCGGGCAGCGGAGGCGCTTTTCGCCGAATCCGGTTTCGACGCCACCCCCACGTCCCGGATCGCCGAACAGGCAGGTGTGCCCAAAGGCCTGGTGCACTACTACTTCCGGCGTAAGTCGGACCTGCTGGCCGCCCTGGTCGCCGAACTGCCGGACGCCCGGATCGAACCGGCCGTCGTGGTGGTCCCCGGCGACCTCGCGGGCAGCCTGCGCGGCCTCGTCGGCGAACTCGACCGGCGGTTCAACCGGTCGCTGGCCCTGTCACACCTGTTGTGGCGCGAGGCCGACACGCATCGCGCGGTCCGCGACGCGCTGGCCGAACGGTTCCAGCAGCTCGTCCGCCAGGTGAAGGCGGTGATCGTCGCCGCGACCGGCGGCAAACTCGCGATCGCCGACGTCGACTCGGCGTCCGGGCTGCTCGCGCGGGCGGTCAGCCATCGCCACGCGACGGCGCGGCACAACGAAGACGGGGACCCCGCCGAGATCGACCGCGAGGTCGCCTTCATCGCCGAGGCGCTGTGTTCTAGGTCGCGCGCTGACGGGAGCTGAAAGCGTCCTTCACCGCGTCGCATGCGGGGATGGTCCCGTTCAGCTCTTCGCGGGTTCGACCAACTCGACGAGTACGCCGCCGGCGTCCTTGGGGTGGACGAAGTTCACCCGGCTGTTGGACGTGCCGCGCTTCGCCTCGTCGTAGAGCAGCCGGAGTCCCTGCGCGCGCAGCGCGGCCGCGGCGGCGTCCACATCGGACACTCGATACGCCAGCTGCTGCAAGCCGGGGCCGCTCTTCGCGAGGAACTTGCCGATCGCCGAGTCGTCACGCAGCGGCGCGAGGAGCTGGATCGCGGTCTCGGTCCCGGCGGCGCCCGGTGCGCGCAGCATCGCCTCGCGGACGCCCTGCTCCTCGTTGACCTCCTCGTGCGCCACCTCCAGGCCGAAATGCTCGGCGTGGAAGGCGATCGCGGCGTCGAGGTCGGGTACCGCGATGCCGACGTGGTCGATGGCGGTCACGAACGGTTTCAGCGCCTGGTTCATGCAGAGCAGGATAGGTCCGCGAGCGGGCGAACCGGCGTGCGCCGCCTCACACTGGCTCCATCAAGAGGCCCGTGCCCCGGGTATGGTCGCGAAGACCGCCTTTGCCCTTGCGCCGATGCTTGGAGGACGCCGTGTCCGGTTCCGTGATCCTGGGTGCCGCCCGTACACCGATCGGGCGATTGCTCGGTTCCCTGAAGGACTTCTCGGGTGCTCAACTGGGCGGATTCGCGATCAAGGCGGCGCTCGAACAGGCCGGTGTCTCACCGGACGCGATCCAGTACACGATCATGGGCCAGGTGCTCACCGCCGGCGCCGGTCAGATCCCGGCCCGCCAGGCCGCGGTCGCCGCCGGCATCCCGATGACCGTCCCGGCGCTGACCATCAACAAGGTCTGCCTCTCCGGTCTCGACGCCATCGCGCTCGCCGACCAGCTCATCCGCGCGGGTGAGTTCGACCTGATCGTCGCGGGCGGCCAGGAGTCGATGACCCAGGCGCCGCATCTGCTGCCGAAGTCGCGCGCCGGCTTCAAGTACGGCGACACCACGCTCGTCGACCACATGGCTTACGACGGCCTCTTCTGCGCCTTCGACCAGGTCGCGATGGGCGCCTCGACGGAGAAATACAACACCCGCTACGGAATCACCCGTGAGCAGCAGGACGAGTTCTCCGCGCGTTCGCACCAGCGCGCCGCCGCCGCCATCGCGGAGGGTCGCTTCAACGTCGAAATCGCGCCGGTGTCGATCCCGCAGCGCAAGGGTGACCCGGTGGTCTTCTCCAAGGACGAAGGCGTCCGCGCCGACACCACCGCCGAGAGCCTCGCGAAGCTGCGTCCGGCGTTCGCCTCCGACGGCACGATCACCGCCGGTTCGGCGTCGCAGATCTCCGACGGCGCGGCCGCGGTCGTCGTGGCCAGCAAGGCCAAGGCCGAGGAACTGGGCCTCACCGCGCTCGCCGAGATCGGCGCGCACGGCGTGGTCTCCGGCCCGGACGCCAGCCTGCACGAGCAGCCGTCGAACGCGATCCTGGCCGCACTGGCCAAGGAGAAGCTGACCGCGGACGCGCTCGACCTCATCGAGATCAACGAGGCGTTCGCCGCCGTCGGCCTGGTCTCCAGCGACAAGCTCGGCGTCGGCATCGACAAGGTCAACGTCGACGGCGGCGCCATCGCTCTCGGCCACCCGATCGGCGCTTCCGGCGCGCGGCTGGCCGTGCACCTGATCCACGAGCTCCGCCGTCGCGGCGGCGGCCTCGGCGCGGCCGCCCTCTGCGGTGGCGGCGGCCAGGGCGACGCGCTGCTGCTTCGCGTTCCGTAAAGCCCTTGCCGGTAAATCTGAACATCGACGAACTGGTCGGTCGCGCGCGGGACGGCGTTCCCCGCGCGATCGCCCGGTTGCTGTCGCTGGTCGAGGACGCCCATCCGCGGTTGCCCGAGGTCGCGGCGAAACTGACGCCGCACACCGGCAACGCGCGCGTCATCGGGCTGACCGGACCGCCCGGTGTCGGCAAGTCGACATCGACGTCCGCACTGCTCACGGCCTTGCGGGCGCAGGGCCTGCGGGTCGGCGTGCTGGCGATCGACCCGTCGTCGCCGTTCTCCGGTGGGGCGCTGCTCGGCGACCGGATCCGGATGACCGAGCACGCCACCGATCCCGGTGTGTTCATCCGCTCGATGGCCACCCGCGGGCATCTCGGCGGGCTGTCGTGGGCGACCCCGCAGGCGGTCCGCGTCCTCGACGCGGCCGGGTTCGACGTCGTGCTGATCGAGACCGTCGGCGTCGGTCAGTCCGAAGTGGACGTCGTGAAACTGGCCGACACCACGGTGGTCCTGCTCGCGCCCGGGATGGGCGACGGTATCCAGGCGGCCAAGGCCGGGGTGCTGGAGATCGCGGACGTGTTCGTGGTCAACAAGGCCGACCGCGAGGGCGCGGACGGATGCGTGCACGACCTCAAGCAGATGATCTCCCTGGTACGCCGGGAGATCCGCGGTCCGAGCTGGCGTCAGCCGATCGTGCGAACGGTGGCCTCGCGCGGCGAGGGCGTCGATGACGTCGTCCGCGCGCTGGGCGAACATCACGACTGGCTGGTCCAGCGGGACGAACTGCCGCGGCGGCGGGCGGCGCGGGCTCGCGACGAAGTCGAGGCGATCGCCGTCCAGCGGCTGCGCGCGGAGATCGTCGACCTGCGGCACGGCGACCAGCTCGCCGACCTGGCCGAACGCGTGGTGGCGCGGAAGATCGACCCGTTCGCGGCGGCCGCGGAACTGATCGCCGACCTCCGCTCGTGAATGGTCCTACCGCAAGTAGTCCTCTACTTGCGGTAGGGCCCCGCGAGCTATTCAGAGGATTTCGATGACGCGGACCTTCGGCGGGCGATTCGGGAAACTGATATCCGTCCAGCGGTTGATTCTCACGTCGGAACCATTGCTGTCGTAGTACACCAGGTCGTTGTTGCCGGTGTAGATCCGGTCGATCCACCAACCCCCGAAGCTGATCCTCCCGCCGTTGGCGTAGCAGTCGACACTGCTTCCCCCGCCGAGGTGTGACCAGATCTTCAGGTAGTTCTCCCCGTCCTTGCAAGGAATGTGGTCGATGGCGAACGAGGTTCCGGTCGGCACGAGCATGCTGAACGTGGCGGCAGCGGCGGCCGCCACGGCCAGGATGCGCCGATCCTTCTTCTTGCTCGAAATCACAGGTTCTCCTTCGGTAGAAAGCCGAAAAAGGAGCTTCACCACCGAGCATCCCGATCGCCGGCGACGGTTGTCAATTGCCCGCTGTTTCACGGGTAAGGACGGACAACCAAGTTTGTCCATCCGTGCAGCGGTCAGAATTCGACGTACATTTTGATGTCGCCGAAGTCGCTGTCGAGATTGTCCAAATGGCTGACGGCGTCCTCTTTCCAGACCTCGAGCTGGTTGGCCTCGCCGTAGGTGAGTTCTTCGCCGTCGGCGACCTTGTTGGCGTAGTTCGTGATCGTGACGGTCTGCCCCCGGCAGAACTCGACGCGCTCCAGGAACCTGTCCGCCATGTCGGGATCGAAGACGCGGCCCATCCGGACGTAGCCGTTGTTGACATGCTCCTCGCAGTAGAAGTGCGCCGCGGCCGAGGCGATCCACTCGGTCAGCGACGCGTCACCGCGCGGCCACTTGTCCCGGACGTGCGACTTGATCTCCCTGGCGAGCCGGACGACCCGGCGGCGTTCGAGATCGGTCAGGCCGTCCTCCTTGCGGAAGTCGAGGATCATGTCGTCGACGACCTTGGCGAGTTTGAGGACGCGCGGTTTGTCGAGTTCGGCCGGCTTGTCCGGCGGCAGGCCCGCCATGACGCGTTCGTGCACCAGGACGTACTGCGTGTACGCGTACAGGAAGGTCAGCGCGTTCAGCTGCCATTGGTGTCGTTCGGCGATCTCCACGACTTCGACCCTAACCGCGGACCTACTTCCGGACCTGTGTAAGCGGTGGGGATTCACCCTATGCTCTCTTCTTCGTCCACGGCTGGGAGGCAGGAACCGTGCAGAGGATCGCGAAAGTCTTTGTGGCTGTGCTGGGGGCCGGGCTGATGCTCGCGGCCGGTACCGGAACGGCGTCGGCCGAGGCCGTTCCGCCGAAGGTCACGAAGGGGCCCTGCCAGTACACGCAGACACCGGACGAGCCCGCCGCGCGGCCGGTTCCGCTGCCGCCGGACCCCCGTCGTACGCCGAACCGGGGCAAGGTGCCGGTGCAGCTGAAGACGAACCAGGGCAAGATCGACCTGACCCTCGATCGGGCGAAGGCGCCCTGCACGGTGCAGAGCTTCCTGCACCTGGCGATGCACCGGTTCTACGACCGCACGACGTGTCACCGGCTGACGGCGTACCCGACGTTGAAGGTGCTTCAGTGCGGCGACCCGAGCGGCACCGGTGAGGGCGGTCCCGGCTACAAGTACAAGGACGAACTGCCCGTCGGCCTGCCGCCCGCGCCGACCGACCCGACCGGCGAGCGAAAGGTGTACTCGCGCGGCGTCCTCGCGATGGCGAACGCGGGCCCGGCGACGAACGGCAGCCAGTTCTTCGTCGTGTACGGCGACTCCGCGCTGCGCCCGAACTACACGATCTTCGGCACCGTCGGCCACGAAGGCCTCGAAACCCTCGACGACGTCGCCGCGGGCGGCATCAAGCCGACGCCGGAGAACCCCGCGCCGGTCGACGGCGCCCCCGTCCGGAAGACCGACATCCTCCGCGCCCGCCCCTGGTACTGCTGACCCCCCCGTCGCGATTCGGCACCTGCTTGCGGTAGTTCACATCACGAACCATCGCAACTAGGTGCCGAATTGCGGGGTATCAGGTGACTTCGAAGATGGCTTCGCGCAGGGCTTGGGTGGCGCCGCCGAAAGCGTGTTTCGCGGCGGCGCCGTACCCGATGATGAGCCCTTCGCGCTGTGGCTCGCCGATCCAGTAGCCGCTGAGCCCTTCGAGCCCGATCGCGCGACGGCGGCAGGAGGCTAGCACCTCCATCTCCCCGGGAACTTCGCCGGGGAACTGGAGCACCAGATGCAGCCCCGCCGAGATGCCTTGCGGCAGCACGGAATCCGGCAGGGCGGCGAGCAGCCGGTCGCGCCGGGAGCGGTACTCGGTGCGGCAGCGGCGGATGTGCTGGTCGTAGGCGCCCGATTCGATCAGTTCGGCCATCGCCAGCTGGTCCAGCATGGCGGGCCGCGCCCCACTCGTGTACATCTCCGCGCGCACCGGTTCGACCAGGAACCGCGGCAGCACCATCCAGCCCAGGCGCAGCGACGGCGCGAGCGTCTTGCTCGTCGTCCCCACGTACACGACCCGTTCGGGTGCCAGCGCCTGCAACGCGCCGACCTGCTGGTGGTCGAACCGGAACTCGCCGTCGTAGTCGTCTTCGATGACGATGGCGCCGGTTTCCGCCGCCCAACGGGTGAGTTCCGCCCGTCGCGCGGCGGCGAGGGTGACGCCCAGTGGGTACTGGTGGGCCGGGGTGACCACCACCGCCGGACTGTCCAAAGCGGACACCGTGATCCCGTGGTCGTCGACGGGGACGCCGACCACCCGTGCCCCGTTCGCCGCGGCGATGTTCCGGTAGATGTCCAGCGACGGGTTCTCGAACGCGATCTCTTCCGCGCCGCGTGCGCGCAGGACCCGTGCCAGGATCGCGATCGCGTGCGAGAACCCGGCGCACACCAGGATGCGCTCGGGATCGGCGACCACGCCGCGGCTCCTGGCCAGATACGCGGCGAGCGTCTCCCGCAGTTCCGCGGCGCCCGACTCGGCCGTGTAGTCGAAAGCCGACATCGGCGCCTGGTGCAGTGCCCGCCGGGTCGCCGCGAGCCAGGCCGACCGGGGGAACGCGGACAGGTTCGGCCTGCCGGGCCGCAGGTCCCAGCGTGGCGCCGGGTCGCGGGGGACGGGCCTCGGTGGCGACGCGGGCAGCGCGCCCGCCGTCGCGACGCGGGTCGGTGCGCCCTGCGCGGTCCGCAGGTACCCCTCGGCGGCGAGATCGGAGTAGACGCGGGTGACCGTTCCCCTGGCGACGCCGAGGTCCTGTGCCAATGCCCGGGTGGACGGCACGGCCGCGCCCGCCTGCCAGCGGCCTTCCCGGATCGCGGCGCGGATCGCGGCGGCGAGCCCGGTCCTGCCGCTTTCGGGACGCCAGTCCAGGTGGACGTCCATACCTGAACTGGACCATGATTCTGCCATGTGACTGGACCATACTCGTGGGCCAGTTGTCGCTAGATTCGACCGTATGACCGAACGAATCCACGTGGGCAAACGAGTGCCCGAGATCTACCAGGCGATGGCGAAATTGCAGGCCGAAGTCGAGAAGGCCGCCGCCAACGCCGGTGTCGACCAGAAGATCCTCGAACTGGTGAAGATGCGGTCGTCGCAGATCAACCACTGCGCGTTCTGCCTCGATATGCACTCGCACGACGCGCTGCAGATGGGCGAGTCGCCTCGGCGGCTGTTCGTGCTGCAGGGCTGGCGCGAGACGGAACTGTTCACCGAGCAGGAGCGCGCCGCGCTCGCGCTCACCGAAGCGATCACGAACCTGGCGGCCCTGCACGAGGTCCCGGACGACGTCTACGAAGAGGCCACCCGCGTCTTCACCGAGGAGCAGTACCGCACCATCGTCTGGGAGGCCATCGCGATCAACAGCTGGAACCGCATGTGCGTGATCAGCCACGCGCCGCTGCCCGAGCGCGCCGAATGACCGCGGCGCGGCTGCGGGAACTGCACGTCGCGGGCACACCGCTGCTTCTGCCCAACGAGTGGGACGCCGACAGCGCGCGTCTGGTGGAGGCGGCCGGATTCCCCGTGGTGGCAACGAGTTCCTTCGCCATCGCCAAGGTGCTCGGCTACGAGGACGGTGAAGCCGCGCCCGCCGCCGAGATGTTCGCCGCGGCCGCGAGGATCGCGCGGGCGGTCTCGGTGCCGGTGACCGTCGACGCGGAATCCGGCTACGGCCTCGAAGCGGGGGTGCTCGCCGAGAGACTGGCCGAGGCCGGCGCCGTCGGCTGCAACTACGAGGACACCGACCACGCGAACGGCGGGATCCGCCCGCTGGAGGCGCAGGCGGAACGGGTCGCGCAGCTGCGCAAGGCCGCCGGGGACGCGCTGGTGATCAACGCGCGTGTCGACGTCTTCCTCGGCGCGTCCGACGAGCGGGCGGTTCTCGGCGACGCGGTCGCGCGGGCCAACGCGTATCTCGAGGCGGGGGCGGACTGCGTCTACCCGATCTTCGTGAAGTCGCCGGAGGTGCTGGGCGAGTTCGTGAAGGCGGTCGCGCCCGGCGCGGTCAACGTCGCGCCGCTGCCGGGAGGCCCCGATCTCTCCGCGCTCGCCGCACTGGGGGTGGCGCGGATCTCGCTGGGCACCGGGCTGTGGAAGTCGGTTCGCGCCGACGTCGAGGCGAAACTGGCCGGGCTGGCAGCGGGGAAGCTGCCGTACTGAAATGGGAACCGGGACGGTGCGGCCGGGGGCGTTGGATGCCGGCCGCACCGTCCCGGCGACTTAGTGGGAGACCGCCTTTTCGGCGCCCACACCGGTGAGGGAGCGGACCTCCATCTCGGCGTACTTCTTCTGGTTGTGTTCTTTGGAGAGCACGGTGCCGAGCCAGCCGAGGAAGAACGCGACGGGGATCGAGACGATGCCGGGGTTGTCGAGCGGGAACCAGTGGAAGTCGACGCCTTGGATCATCGAGGCGCTCTTCCCGGTCTTCGGATCGATGGGCTTGCCGGAGACCGCGGGTGAGAAGACGATCAGGACGACGCAGACCGCGAGGCCGCCGTAGATGCTCCACAGCGCGCCTTGGGTGTTGAAGCGTTTCCAGAACAGCGAGTACAGGATCGTCGGCAGGTTCGCCGACGCCGCCACCGCGAACGCCAGCGCCACCAGGAAGGCGATGTTCTGCCCGTTGGCGAGGATGCCACCGAGGATCGCGACCGCGCCGATCACCAGCGCGGTGATCCGGGCGACCTTCACCTCCGAAGCAGGCGACGCCTTGCCCTTCTTGATCACGCTGGCGTAGACGTCATGGGCGAACGACGCCGACGCCGTGATCGTCAGGCCCGCGACCACCGCGAGGATCGTCGCGAAGGCGATCGCCGCGATCAGGCCGAGCAGGATCGGGCCACCGAGTTCCAGCGCCAGCAGCGGCGCCGCCGAGTTCACGCCACCCGGCGCGGCCTTGATCTTGTCCGCGCCGACCAGCGCGCCCGCGCCGTAGCCGAGCACCAGCGTGAACAGGTAGAACACACCGATCAGGCCGATCGCCCACACCACCGAACGACGAGCTTCCTTCGCGGTCGGCACGGTGTAGAAGCGCATCAGCACGTGCGGCAGACCCGCGGTGCCCAGCACCAGCGCGATGCCCAGCGACAGGAAGTCCAGCTTGGTCGTACCGGTCTTGCCGTACTGGTTACCCGGGCCGAGCAGCGCTTCCCCGGCCTTGCCCGCCTTGTCCACGGCGCCCTGCAGCAGCGCGGAAAGGTTGAAGCCGTACATGCCGAGTACCCAGAGCGTCATCGCCAGCGCGCCGACGATGAGCAGCGCCGCCTTGATGATCTGCACCCACGTGGTGCCCTTCATCCCGCCGATGAGCACGTAGGCGATCATGATGATGCCGACGATCACGATGATCGCGGCCTGCCCAGCCTTGCTCTCGATCCCGAGCAGCAGCGCGACGAGGCCACCGGCGCCCGCCATCTGCGCCAGCAGGTAGAAGAACGAGACGGCAAGGGTGGACGTCGCCGCGGCGGCGCGGACCGGGCGCTGCTTCATCCGGAACGCCAACACGTCGCCCATGGTGAACTTGCCGGTGTTGCGCAGCAGCTCCGCGACCAGCAGCAACGCCACCAGCCAAGCCACCAGGAAGCCGATGGAGTAAAGGAAACCGTCGTACCCGTAGATGGCGATCGCGCCCGCGATCCCGAGGAACGACGCGGCGGACAGGTAGTCACCCGCGATGGCGACGCCGTTCTGCGGACCGGTGAACGCGCGGCCCGCGGCGTAGTAGTCCGACGCCGTCTTCGTGTTGCGGCTGGCCCGGAACACGACGAACAGCGTGACCACCACGAAGAGGCCGAAGATGGTGATGTTGAGTGCGGGGTTGCTTCCCTCGACTCCGGCGGCGAGCGTCATTTGGTCTCACTCTCGATGTCCGTGCGGATCTTCTCCGCGATGGGGTCGAGTTTCTTGTTCGCGTAGCGGACGTAGAGCCCGGTGATCACGAAGGTCGAAACGAACTGCAGCAGACCGAAAACGAGGCCGACGTTGATGTTGCCGACCAGCTTCGTGCTCATGAAGCCGTGCGCGTAGTCGGCGAGCAGCACGTAGAGCAGGTACCAGACGAGGAACAGCGCCGACACGGGGAACACGAACCGGCGCAGCCGCCTGCGCAGCTCCTTGAACTCGGGGCTGTCGTGGGCTTTGTCCCAGTCCGTTTCAGGCGGACTCGGAGCGTCCGTTTCGGTGCTCATGGTGCTCTCCTTGCGCCGCGAATGTGTTCCGCGACACGTTAGGGAGAGGGCTGGGGGACCGGAACCTTCAGCGGTTCAAACGTCTGCCGAGACGACGAACGGTCGACGAACGGTACTCGGACCACGACGAAGGGGCCTCTGCTTCGCGATCGTCCAAATGCAGCCGCAGCATGGCGGCCGTTGACCAGGCCGGAGGCCTGCCCCGTAAGGAAACCACGATCATTACGCCGAATGCCAGCGGAACCGACCACGGCGCGGGCTGCGACACCAGGATCGCGGGCAGACCGCTCAGCGTGGGGGCGAACAGGGCCACCAGGATCGACCCCGACGACGCGACGAGTCCGGTGAGGACACCGCTGATCGCGCCCGCCGCGGTGAGCCGGTTCCACCAGATGCCGAGCACCAGCAAGGGACAGAACGTCGACGCGGCCACGGTGAAGCCCCAGGTGACGAGGACGCCGGCGTCCAATCTGGCCGATGGCAGCGCGAGCAGGACCATCACCGCGGCCGCCCCGAGCACCGACCACCGCAGTCTCCGCAGGCCACCGGGCGCCAGGTCGTGCGCGATCGCGCCGGAGATCACCAGCAGCAGCCCGAGCGACGTCGCCAGGAACGCGGCGAACGCCCCCGCCGTCAGCAGCCCGGTGAACAGTGACCCCGCCCAGCCGTCGTCGACCTGCGCCGGCAGCGCGACGACGACGGTGTCCGTCGCGCCCGAGACGTACAGTTCGGGCACCAGCACCCGGCCGAGGACGCCGTAAACCCCTGGGAACAGGTAGAAGACGCCGAGCAGGGCGACGGTGATCGCCGCGGTCCGGCGGGCGGCGCGGCCATCCGGGCTGGTGTGGAAGCGCATCAGGACATGCGGCAGGCCCATGGTGCCGAGCATGGTCGCGATCAGGATCGCCCAGGTGCCGAGCAGCGGGTAGCCGTGGTCGCCGAGGTCCAGCAGCGGCCGCTGCCAGTCCGGCCCGCCCAGCGGGGCACCGCCCCGGACGGCGGGAACCGGTGTGCCGTTGGCGAATACCAGCGTTTCCCCGCTCCTGGCCACCAGTTCTCCCGGCGGTACGACGTGCTTTTCCGGGGTGAGCAGGGTGGTCGGCTCGCGCAGGGTCAGCGTCACGTCGATCTCGAAGGACAGCTGGGTGTCACGCGCGAAGTGGGTGAATTCCACCGGATGCACCGAAGCCGACCGCTCCTCCGGGGAGACCTGGGAGACCAGCCAGATCGCGGGGATGAGGAACAGCAGCAGTTTCAACACGAACTGGAACGCCTGGACGTAGGTCGCCGCGCGCATCCCGCCGAGCGCCAGTGTCGCGCTGACGGCGGTGCCCGCGATGACGACGCCGACCCAGTACGGTGTCCCGCCCACGGCGGTCAGCACGAGCCCCGCGGTGCGGAACTGTGGTACCAGGTAAAGGGTTCCGATCACGAGGACCACGATCGCGGCGAGACGGCGCAGCGCGGGGGAGGCGAGCCGGGCCTCGGCGAAGTCCGGGACGGTGAGCGCGCCGGAGCGCCGCATCGGTGCCGCGACGAGCACCAGCATCGCGATGTATCCCGCGGTGAACCCGACCGGATACCAGAGCGCGCCGATGCCGTCCTTCACCACCAGCCCGGCGACCCCGAGGAACGACGCCGCGGACAGGTATTCGCCCGAGACCGCGGCGGAGTTGACCAGCGGCGAGATCCGGCGCGAGGCGACGAGGAAGTCCGACGTCGTACGCATGGCGGCGACACCGCGCAGCCCGATCAGCAAGGTGATCAGCACGACGGGAGCCACCGCGAAAGCCGCGACCACTAGTCGTCCTCGATCTTTTCCGCCCGGCGCAGCTGCCACCACGACAGCAGGGCCATGGCCGGGTACGGGAGGACCGCGATCATCAGCCACGACAGCGGGATACCCAGCAGCCGGACCGAATCCAGCCCGGGGAAGAGCCCGAACACCAGCGGGAGACCGAACACCAGCCCGAACATCCCGGCCAGCGCGGGGAGCCCGCGACGGCGCTGGGCACGGTAGAGCAGGTCCGCGCGTTCGGCGTCGCTCGCCGCCAGCCGGGGGACACGCCAGCGTCCGCGCGCCCGGCGCCGCGAATGCGCGAGCCGCGTCTGTGGGCTCGTGACGGCGACCCGTTTGACGCGGCTCACGCGCGACTCCCTCGGCCCAGTTCGCCGCGTTGCGCGGCGGCGAGGAGCCTGTCGCGCAGGTCGCGCGCGTGACGACGGCTCACCGGGACATCGCCCGCTTCGGTATGTGCCAGCAGTCCGCCGGTGGTGTCGCTGCGCAGTTCGAGAACCGCGTCCACGGCGAGCAGGAAGCCCCGGTGCACTCGGGTGAAACCCGTTCCCTCCCAATACTCTTCGAGCCGGGAGATGGGCATCCGCGTGACATGGACGCCGGATTTCGTGTGCAGCCGGACGTAGTCGCCATGCGCCTCGACGAACTGAACGTCATCGCGCCGGACGTATCGCGTGCGCCCGCCGGATTCCACCGGCAGCGCCGACATCGCGTCCGGCGCGGGTTTCGGTTCGTCGGCATGGTTGCCCGCCATCCGGACCACTTTGGACAGTGCGGCGGACAGCCGTTCCGCGCGGACCGGTTTGAGCAGGTAGTCGACAGCGCCGATGCCGTACGCGGCGACGGCGTGGCCGTCGTGCGCGGTGACGAACACGATCACCGGCGGTTCGTTGAGCCGCGCCAGCAGCGAGGCGAGTTCGAGCCCGTCGAGGCCGGGCATGGAGATGTCGAGGAAGACGGCGTCGAAATGACTGCCCTGCAACATCTTCAGTGCGTTGAGCGCGTCACCGGCCGCGACCACCTCGGCGACTTCCGGTGCCTCGCGCAGCAGGCTGCACAGTTCGTCGAGGGCGGGCGGGACGTCGTCGACCGCCAGCACCCGCAGTCCGTTCGTCACGGCAGCACCCCCGGCTGGAATCGGGGCACGCGCACCACGACCCTGGTGCCCGCGCCGACCTCGGTCTCGACCGTCAGGCCGTACCAGGGCCCGTAGACGCTGCGCAGCCTTCTGTCCACATTGGCCAGTCCGACACCGCCGTCGTCCACGCGCCCGGCCAGGATCGCCGCCGCCCGCGCGGGGTCCATGCCGAGACCGTCGTCCTCGACGCTGATCACGCAGTCGTTCCCTTCCGCCATTCCCTGCACCTGGATGAACCCAGCCTCGGAGCGCGGCTCGATCCCGTGCCGGATCGCGTTCTCCACCAACGGTTCCAGCACGAGATACGGCACCGCGACGGCCAGCACCTCCGGCGCCACCCGTACCTGCAC
The DNA here is from genome assembly GCF_046269425.1 of Amycolatopsis sp. cmx-11-12. NCBI lineage: Bacteria > Bacillati > Actinomycetota > Actinomycetes > Pseudonocardiales > Pseudonocardiaceae > Amycolatopsis > Amycolatopsis sp. cmx-11-12. The sequence goes on from NZ_JADNQM010000045.1 coordinate 46,936, forward strand.
CCGAAGCCGCTCGCCGAGCACCGCGCGTTGCAGCGCCAAATACGTCTCGATGGCGCGGAACTCCTCGGCGACCATCGTGTACTCGCCGTGCCGCGCGAGGCTGTAGCGGGTGTACTCGGCGAAGTCGAGCATCAGGTCGCGGGCGCGGTCCGGGTCGGAGCGGACCAGCGAGGAGATCACGGTGAGCGCGTTGTAGACGAAATGCGGCGAGATCTCGGCGCGCAGCGCGCGCAGTTCGGCCTCCGCGGCCTGCTCGGCGGATGCCTCCAGCCGCCCGCGTTCGAGCGCGTGGACGACGAGTTCGGCGGCCTGGCGGGCAACGGTGTGTTTTCCTTCGGTGATCAGGAGTACCCCGGCCAGTTCGTCGTGCACGTGGAGCGGCAGCGCCAGCAGCCCGGGTTCGGACACCGGTGTCTCGGAGTGGAGGACCTCGTCGAGCGCCGAGACCACGACGTCGTCGGCTGCCGGGCGGCCGGACCAGATGAGCGAACCGGAGAGGTCGGTGAGCCCGAGACCGGGGACGCCGAACAGCCGTCGGAGCCCGTGCGTCGCGTGACGGACGCGGGGCCCGGCGAGGCCGTCCATGAGATCGTCGGAAACGCGCTGGGCGGCGGCGAGCACCGGCACCGGATCCGCGCTCACGGCGGGACGCCAGGGCAGACGGGTGGTCATCCGGCCTCCTCCGCGACGTCGAGGGCTAGATCCTAACGTCGGAGCGCGGTTTCGGCGGTTACGCTCCGGGCATGGTCAGTGAGGATGCCGTGCTGCTCCGGCTGGACGTCGTGATGCGACGGCTCGCGTGGGCGGGTTTCGTGGTCTTCGGCGTGGGCGGCGTCGTGTGGCTGTTCTCGCAGGTGGTGTTCGGGCTGCTCAGCCTGGCTTTCGCGGGGCTGATCCTGCTGGCTCTCCGGCGTTCGGCCGCTTCTCTGGTGATTTCCGCTTCGGGGTTCTCGGTGCCGGGCGTTTTCGAGGTCCGGTGGACCGAGGTGACGAGGCTGCGGGTGTGGCGGGAGAAGCGGCGAGTGGGGCGGTGGATGCACTGGTGGCACTACCGGCTCTCGTGGTCCGGCTCGGGGCCCGAGGTGCTGCTTGAAGACGGTGAGTACGTGTACGCGTTGGGGCACCTGGGTGGGGGCGCTGCGCTGTACGCGGCGCTGGCGCGCTTCGCTCCTGCTGGGGTGGTTGAGCTGGCGGAGTGAGCTGGGCCGCGGCGGGTCGAGGGTCGTGAGTGGCGTTTCGGGTTCTCTTGAGGGGGAAGGCAAAGGTGTCATGTCGCGAAAGCCACTTTCGCGGCGTCTGATGTCCCGAAAGTGGCTTTCGCGACATGAGCACGGGCCCAGCCCCTTCATCTCACGCGGGGAAGCTGCGGGAGTGAGCAGGTCCCGGATGCTATGAACGGCCCGTTACTTGCAAAATTTGCAAGTAACGGGCCGTTCATAGCACTGAGAGTGGCGCGTCAGCAGCTCTGCTTGTAGAAGTACTGCGCGTTAGCGTCCATGTTCGCCTTCGTGATGGAGTGCAGCGAAGCGGTCAGGTTGCGCGTGACCGGCTTGCCCTCCAGCGCCGCGATGGCCTGCTGCACGCCCTGCTGCCCGATGGCGGCCGGGTCCTGCGCGATGAGGCCCTGGTACTCGCCCTTCTTCAGGCCCTCGATCTCCGACGGCGACGCGTCGAAGCCGATCAGGTTGACGGCGCCGATCTTGCCCGCGTTCCGCAGGCCGGTCGCGGCGCCCTCGCCGGTGTTGAGGTTGGTCGCGAAGATGCCGATCAGGTCCGGAGTGGACGCCAGCGCGGCGGTCACCTTGGACGCGGCCTGGTCGGGCTCGTTCTGGGTGAACTGCACGCCCGCCGATTTCAGGTTCGGGTAGTTCTTCAGCTCGTCCTCGAAGCCCTTCGCGCGGGTGTTCGTGGTCGAGGTGCCCGCGATGGTGTCGAGCACCAGCACCGAACCGGTCTTGCCCGCGGCCAGTTCCGACATCGTCTTGGCGGCGAGCTTGCCGCCCTCGGCGTTGTCCGAGGAGATGGACGACTCCGCCACGCTGGTGTCCTTCAGCGCGGTGTCGACCTCGATGATCTTCGCGCCGCGGGTCTTGACCTGCTGGATCGGCGCGAGCATCGCCTGCGCGTCGGTCGGCGCGATCAGCAGCGCGGCTGGCGGGTTGGAGCCCAGCGCGTTGACGAGCTGGGTCTGCATGGCCGCGTCGAACTTCTGCGGCGCCTGCGTGGTGATCTCGTAGCCGGACTTCTTGGCCTCGGCCTCGGCGCCGCACTGCATCGAGATGTAGAACGGCTCGGCCTGCACGCCCGGGATCAGCGACAGCTTCTTGTTGTTGGTCTTGGTGGCGGTGTCACCGGAGGACGATCCGCCGACCGTGCCGCCACCGCAGGCGGTCAGCAGGAGCGCCGCGGAAACGGCGGCACCGGTAACGAGCAGGGTTTTCTTCATGGGAGTAGCACCTCTTTGTGCGTAGGGATTCAGCGAGAGTTGCGGCGACGACGGCGCCGCTGGTCGAACCAGACCGCGGCGATCAGCACCGCGCCGACCGCGATCATCTGCCAGAAGTCCTGGACCTGCGTGATGTTGAAGCCCTTCTTCAGCACGGCCGGGATGAACACGCCGATCACCGTGCCCAGCACCGAACCGACACCGCCGAAGAGGCTCGTGCCGCCCATCACCGTGGCGGCGATGGCGTTGAGGTTGTCGGTGGTGTGCGCCGAAATCGTCGTCGACGCGTAGTACGCCAGCGACAGGAATCCGGCGACACCGGCGAGGAAACCGGTGAGCGTGTACACCTTCAGCAGATGCGCGGTCACCCCGATACCCGCCCGGCGCGCGCCCTCGGCGTTGGAGCCGACGGCGAACGTGTAGCGGCCGAATTTGGTGGTGTGCAACAGCCAAGCGCCGATCAGCGTGATGACCACGGCCACCAGCACCAGGTTCGGCACACCGCCGAACGACGTCCCGTAGCCGAGCGTCTTGTTGAGCTCGGTCGGCACGCTGCGCACGTCGGACCCGTTGTTCAGCAGGTACGCGGCGCCGAGCGCGGCACCCATCGTGCCGAGCGTGACGATCAGCGGCGGGATGTTGGCCACCGCGATCAGGAAACCGTTGATGAGGCCCCAGATCGTGCCCGCGACCACCGCCGCGAGCAGACCCAGAAGGATGATGCCCCAACCCGCCTTGGTCGCGTCACCGTCCGGGCTCAGCGCCTCCATCGTCTTACCGGCCACCATGCCGGCGAAGATCAGCACGGAGCCGACCGACAGGTCGATGCCGGACGTGATGATCACGAACGTCATGCCGACCGAGAGCACCAGCAGCACCGAGGTCTCGATGAGCAAGGTCTGGAAGGTGAACACCGTCGCGAACTCGGCGGGCGCGATCGCGGTGAACACGATGACGAGCGCCAGCAGCACCAGCGCGATCCAGAACGTGTTGGCCCCGATCAGCCGCTGGCCGATCGACCGCTTGCCGAAGCCACCGTCCACTGTGGTCTGGATCTCGGGGTCCTTCTTCATCGGAGTAGACACGGTCACGCCGCCTCCTCTTGCACCAGTGCTCCGGTCATCGCGGCGACCAGGTCTTCGAGTTTCGTGTCGGCACCGGCGAACCGGGCGACGCGTTTGCCGAGCCGCAGCACCTCGATGCGGTCGGACACCGACAGCACCTCTGGCATGTTGTGGCTGATCAGCACGACGGCGATGCCCTTGTCCCGCACCTTCTTGATCACGTCGAGCACGCGTTCGCGCTGCACGACGCCGAGCGCGGCGGTCGGCTCGTCCATGAACACGACCTTCGACGCCCAGACGACCGACCGCGCCACCGCGACACTCTGCCGCTGCCCACCGGAGAGCGAGCCGATCGGCACATCGGTGCTCTGCAAGGTCACGCCGAGCCGCTGGAACTCTTCCACGGCCTGACGCCGCATCTCGGCCTTGTCCAGCATGCCGAGCTTGCCGAGGATCCCCTTGCGGTGGATTTCCCTGCCCAGGAACAGGTTCGCGGCCGGGTCGAGTTCCGGCGCGACCGCGAGGTCCTGGTACACCGTCTCGATCCCCATTCGCCGGGCGGTGGTGGGGGAGTCGAGGTGCGTTTCCTCGCCGTCGAGCAGGATCTTGCCCGACGTCGGCTGCTCCGCGCCGGACAGGCATTTGACCAAAGTGGACTTCCCGGCGCCGTTGTCACCGATCAGCGCGGTGACCTCGCCGGCGCGCGCCTGGAACGACGCGCCGCGCAGTGCTTCCACCGAACCGTAGCGTTTGACCAGGTCCTGTGCGTCGAGCAGGAGTTCGCTCACGATCGCTCCCTCTTCTCGGGTGCCGGTGGACGGCAGCGGATGACCGTGACGTCGCCGTCCACAGTGGACTGGCCCGCGTCGTGCGGGACCACGTAGGTCTCGCCCTTGCGCAGTGCGTACTCGCCGCCGTGTTCGGTGTGGAGCGTGCCCGAACCGTCCATGACGACCAGCACCGCGAACGACGGGTCGAGTGACAACGTTGTCGACCTACCGGAAACAGCGGGACGGAGCTGGTCGGCGCGGAAGAACGCGTCACTGCCGTCGGCGAGAAGATCCACAGTGGACGCTTCGTCGCCCGCGGTGCGCTTGACGATCGAGCCGAGCCGTTCTTCGTCCCAGCCCGAGGTGTCGAGCGTTTCGATGGCGGTTTCGAAGCCGATCCCGAGGTGCGCCTTCTCCGGGTCCGCCAGGAAGTCGCGCCATTCCAGGGTCAGCGAGAAGTCGGTCGGCTGCTGGAGTTCGACGACGAACACGCCTTCGCCGATCGCGTGCGGGAGCCCGGCCGGGATGTAGACCGTGTCGCCGGGGGTGACCGCGACGCTGTTCAGTGCGCCGAGCATGGCGGGCGCGTCCTGGGAACGGGCCCATTCGTTGACCGTCGCTTTGTCGACAGTCTCCTTGAAGCCCGGGTAGACACGCGGATCGTCGCCGTAGGTGCCGACCACGATCCACGCTTCGGTCTTGCCGAAGTGCGAGTCGAAGTGCCGCTTCGCGAACGAGTCCGACGGGTGGAAGTGCACGGGCAGGCGCTGACCCGCGTCGAGCAGCTTCACCAGCAGGCCGGTCGAATCGCCGAGCGCCTCGACGTGCTTGGCGCCGAGCCAGGCGCCGGGGTTCTCGCGGACGGCGTCGCGCAGCCAAGCCCCACTCGGCAGCTTGGTCAGGCCGTTGGTCTCCTGGCCGAACATCGTGGTGGCCGAGCCGACCCAGTCCTCCGGGCCGTACTTGGACTCCGAGGAGGCGCCCCGCAGCGCGGCGATGGCGTCGCCGCCGCGGTAGAACTGCGGCGGCTGGTTCGCCGGCAGGCGGATCGGTTCGAGGTGACCGCTCATGAAGGCGCGACCTCCCCGGAACCACGGGCTACGAGATGCACGGGCAGAACTACCTTTCTCGGTGCGGATTGATCTCCCTGGACCCTGGCGAACAGCAGTTCCGCCGCCGCCCTGCCCAGTGCGCTCACGTCGTGCGCGATCACGGAGACCGGCGGATCCAGCAGATCCGCCAGTTCGAAGTCGTCGAAGCTGATCATCGCGGGCCGCCGGTCGGCGTGCGCCAGCGCGCGCAGCAGGTGCACGGCGACGCGGTTGTTGCCCGCGATCACGGCGGTGGCCGGGTTCGGCCCGGTGAGCAGCCGCTTCACGGCGTCCCCGACGCTCTCGGCCGTCGGCGTCCGCAGCACGACGAGGCTCTCGTCGTAGGGGATCCCGTTGCGGACACAGCCTTCCCGGAACCCGCGCAGACGTTCGCCCGCGGTGAAGATGTCCGGGCTGTCGGCGAGGAACGCGATCCGGCGGTGACCGTGTCTGGCGAGGTGGGCGACCGCTTCGACGGTGCCGCCGATGTTGTCGACCAGCACCGTGTCGGCCACGATGTCGCCGGCGGGCCGGTCGAGGAACACGACGGGCGTGCCCGCGCGCATCTCGGGGACCAGGTAGCCGTGCTGCATCCCGGCCGGGACGACGAGGATCCCGTCGACGCGGCGGGAACAGAACTCGAGGACCAGTTCGCGTTCGCGGTCGGAGTTCTCCTCCGACGAACCGGTCAGCACCTGGCGCCCGAACGAGGTCGCGATGCGTTCGACCGCCCGGTTGAGCTCCGAGTAGAAGGGGTTCCCGACGTCTTCGACGATCAGGCCGATCGTCCCGGTCGTCGAGCCGCGCCGCAGGTTCCGGGCGCCGAGGTTGCGCCGGAACCCGAGCTGCTCGATCGCCGCCATGACGCGCTCCGCGGTGTCCGGATGGACGGCGGGCTCGTCGTTCACTACCCGCGAGACGGTCTTGATGCTCACGCCCGCGAGCCGGGCCACGTCGCTCATCGTGGCCCGTCGGCTGGTGGTGCGGTGGCCGTTGTCCGGTCCGCTGGAAGACAACGTTGTCATAGTGGCGGGAATTGAACGCGAGCGACGCGATGATGTCAATGCCCGGTTTGCCGAGAAGACGCATTCCGAGTTCGAACCGTTACTGCCGGATGGCCGCGATACTGGGGGGATGAGCGAGTTCTACCGGCCGGTGCCCGCGGGGCCGTCACTCGGCGAGCCGTTCGCGCCTGCCCGGCCGGAGGACTGGCCCGGCACGGAATCGACGAGGTGGGAACCGCTGCTCCGCGCCTTTGTCACCGCGGGGCGCGTGCGGTTGATCATCGAGACCGTCGCGGGCGCGGGGACCGTCGGCCGGGTCCGGTTACTGGTCGACGGCGATTCCCTGGCGACCGAACTGGGCGCGACCGCGGCTGTCTCGCGCGAGGTCGTCGAACTGGACGCCGAGGAGGAGCCGACCGAGATCGTCCTGGAGGGGCTGAGGCAGTCGGGGGCGGGGACGGTCCGTGTCGCCGCCTTCGTGCTGCCGCTGTCTTGAATCGGACAGGGTTTGGCGGACCTCTTGACCAGGTGGTCTGTTCTTGTCGAAGGTGAGCAGGCAGCGACAACGTTGTCAGGAGGCGGCCTTTCCCATGCCTGCACGCACTTCGACCCGCGTCGCCGGGTTGCTCACCGCGTTCACTGTGTTCACTGTGCCCGCTGGGCTCTTCACCCCCGTCGCGGCGGCGGCACCCGGTGGCGACCCCGTGGACGCGGTCAACACCTTCATCGGCACCAAGGACGACGGAAACACCTTCCCCGGCGCTTCTGCACCTTTTGGGATGACGCAGGTCAGCCCGATCTCGTCGCATTACGCCGGGTACCGCTACGACGACACCGCGATCCGCGGCTTCGGGCATTTCTTCCTGTCCGGCGCGGGCTGCTGGGAGCAGGGCGGTCTCGTGTCGTCCTTGCCCACCACCGGCGCGGTCGGTCCCGGCGCGGCGTTCGACACGACCAAGGCCGACACCTTCGACCACAAGAAGTACGCCTCGCCGTACACGCACGAGGGCGAGGTCGGGAAGCCCGGCTACTACAAGGTGCGGCTCACCGGCTACGGCGGCGTCGACGCGGAGACCACCGCGACCACGCGGACCGGTGTCGAGCGGTACACCTTCGCGAAACCGGGTGACGCAAACGTTTTCGTCAACGTCGGGCAGGCCAACGACAAGGAACCCGTGACGGCCAGCCAGATCCGCGTCGTCGGAGACCGGACGGTCGAAGGAATGGTGGAGTCGCAGGCGTTCTGCGGCGGGAAGCCGTACAAGACCTGGTTCACCACGACGTTCGACAAGCCCTTCAAGTCTTTCGGCACCTGGTCGCCCACCGGTGGGACCCCGGGCTCGAAGGAATCCGCCGGTGGTGAGGGACTGCGCGGCGCCTGGCTGACCTTCGGCGGCGGGCAGGTCGCCGCGACGACGGCGATCTCCCATGTGGACGCTTTCGGTGCCAAGCTCAACCTGGCCTCGGAGAAGGCGCGTTCGTTCGACGCGGTCCGCGACGGCGCCCAGCGCGCCTGGCGCAAGGAACTGTCCTCAGTGGACATCAAGGGCGGGGCGAAGGACGACCGCACGGTGTTCTACACCTCGCTCTATCACGCGCTGCTGCAACCGTTGACCGGCAACGACGCCGATGGCCGCTATCGCGGCTTCGACGACAAGATCCATCGTGCGCTGGGCTGGACTTACTACGAGTTCTTTTCGTTGTGGGACACGTATCGCACGCAGAATCAGTTGCTCGCGCTGCTGCGCCCGTCACGGGCGAAAGATGTCGCGAAGTCCGTGCTCGCGATCCACGACCAGGGTGGTTGGCTGCCGCGCTGGGCGTATGCGAACCAGGAGACGAACACGATGACCGGCGACCCGGTCACGCCGTTCCTGGTCGACCTGTGGCGCTTCGGTGCGCTGTCCGGTCAGGAATTCAAGGCCTATCAGGCACTTCTGCAGAACTCGCGGGAGATCCCGCCCGCGTCTTCGCCGTTCCAGGGTCGTTCGGGCAACGCGAGCTATCAGAAGGACGGGTTCGTCCAGTACGACAAGGACTTCCCGAAGAAGGGACAGGACACCGACCCGAACCACGGTGCTTCGGCCACTTTGGAATACGCGCTCGCAGACTGCTCACTGTCCATCATGGCCGATGCCCTCGGTAAGAAGGCGGACGCGAAAGCCTTGGCCGACAAGGGACGCAGCTACCGCACGCTGTGGGACCCGTCGGTGACAGACCGCGGCTTCACCGGGTTCTACCGGCCCAAGCTCGAAGGGGGCGAATGGTTCAGCCCGGCGGGCAAGCCGTTCAACCCGCAGAGCCAGGACGGGTTCCACGAAGGCACCTCATGGCAGTACCAGTGGCTGACCCAGCAGGATGTCCCCGGTCTGGTCGAGCGCATGGGCGGCAAGGACAACGTCGGCAAGCGGCTCGACGACTTCTTCGCCTACGGGGATCTGCTGAAGGATCCGGCCAAGACCGTGCGCGAGGAATGGGTCGTCGGCCCGTACAACTATTACAACCAGTTCCGCTACAACCCGAACAACGAGCCGGATCTGCATGCGCCATGGATGTACACGCTGACCGGGCAGCCGTGGAAGACCTCGGCCGTGGTGCGCGCGGCGCATACGTTGTTCACCAACGCGCCCAACGGTGTGACCGGCAACGACGACCTCGGGACCATGTCCGCCTGGTACGTCTTCAGCGCGCTCGGCCTGTATCCGGCGGTGCCGGGCACCGGGCAGTTCGTGCTCAACGCGCCGCGGTTCGGGAAGTCGGTGGTGCATCTGGAGAACGGCCGCGACATCACGATCAAGGCCGACGGTGCCGACCCGTCGAAACTCCAGTACGTCCAGGGACTGGGATCCGGCTCGCAGCGGGCTTATGTCGGATTGGAGCAGTTGACTCGCGGGACCACTTTGGACTTCAGGCTCGCAGATTTGGACAACGCTGCCGCCGCGAAGGCGACGTGGGCGACCGGCCCCGAAGGAGCGCCGAAATCGCCCTGCGCCGGGTGATCCGAGTGGTTTAGACCGGTTCATGCCGGGGGTCGTGAGGAGCATCACGGCCCCCGGTGTTCCGGTGAGGGCGGTCACGCCTCACACTGGTATTACCACGTCCGACAGCGCTGTTGACGTTCTTGGCGAGTCCGCCTTGGACAGTGCTCGTCGGACGTAGTCATATGCACACACGTAGTGGTGAGACCCCACAGGAGGAGAAGTGTCCAGCAAGGCCGCTCTAGTATTCCGCGTGGCCGCGGTAGCCGAAGCCCTCTCCTGGGCCGGGCTGCTGGTCGGGATGTTCCTCAAATACGCCGTCAAGCTCGGCGAGGGCGGCGTTCCCGTCCTCGGCATGGTGCACGGCGTCGTGTTCGTCCTCTACGTGCTGGTCTCCCTGTCCGTGGCGAAGCCGCTCGGCTGGCGCCCGAAGACCCTGATCCTCGCGCTGCTCTCCAGCATCCCGCCGCTGTTCACCTGGCTGTTCGAGTCCTGGGCGCTGCGCAACGGCAAGCTCGACGGCCCGCAGCGGCTGTCGCACGGTGGTGTCGGCCTGTTCAGCAGGACTCCGGAACCCGCCGCCGTCTGATCTTCCGATAGCGCGTGAAGGCCCCCTTCCCTCGGCTGAACCGAGGGAAGGGGGCCTTCACGCGCTATTCGGTGAAGTCGCCGGTGGCCTTGCGGACCTTGGTGAGCAGGTCGGTCAGCTGCTCGGTCTGTTTCCCGGTGAGCCCGGTCAGCCCGAAGTCGATTTCCGTGACCGCCTTCGTGGCCTCTTCGCGCCGTGCGCGACCTTCGTCGGTGATCTCGACCAGCGTGGTCCGGCGGTCGGTCGGATGCGGGAGGCGCTTCACCAGCCCGTCCTTCTCCAGCCTGTCGACGATGTTGGTGACGCTCGTCGGGTGCAACTGGAGTCGCTCACCCATCACGCGCATCGGCAGGTGGGACGCGCGGGCGAAGGTCAGCAGGACCAGGGCCTCGTACCGGGCGAAGGTCAGCCCGTGCGGTTTGAGCGCCCCGTCCACCGCGGACTGGATGATCTGTTGCACGCGCATGATCCCGGTCACCGCGGCCATGGTGTCGGAGGGCCCGATACGGGCTTCCCACAGCTGCGCCGCGCGGGCGATCGGGTCGAACGGCAACGGACGGCTCATGGCGTTCGAAGTTACCAGCGGGTACCCGTGCCACGCCGCACGACCGGGTGTTATGCGTGGGAAGAGTGTCTAACGAGGAGCAGAAGATGATCGTGGCCTTCAGCGTCAGCCCGTCCGCGCCCGAGGAAGACGGCGGTGTCAGCGAGGCGGTCGCCCGCGCGGTGAAAGTGGTGCGCGAGTCCGGCCTGCCGAATTCGACCAACGCCATGTTCACCAACATCGAGGGTTCGTGGGACGAGGTCATGGACGTCGTCAAGCGGGCCGTCGAGGCCGCCGGCGAGGGTTCGTCGCGGGTCGGGCTGGTGCTCAAGGCCGACATCCGGCCGGGCTACGAAGGCCAGCTGACCGCGAAGGTGGAGCGCGTCGAGAAGCACCTGGGCCAGTAGGTCAGGGGAGCGGCGGGGTCAAGGAGACAATCCACAGCTTGTCCTTCAGCGCGACGGCGATCGCGTAGTCGAACGCGCGGCCGTCGGCCAGTTTCCCGCTGACGGTCGCCGAAGTCGGGGACAGGTCGTCCGGCGCGAACTTCACCGTGACGTCGTGAGCGCCGCGGCTCGCCAGCGCTTCGACATAGGACTTCGCGAAGTCGTCCGCCGAAGCGGGCGGGTAGTCGATGAGTTCGGAGAGGGCCTCGGCGTCGTGCCGGTTGAGCGCGGTGGTGAGACCCTCCCGGAGCTGTCCAGGGCTGTCGACGCCGGGATCGGGCTGATGGGCGATCAACAACGTGACGACGCTCACCCAAACGACCGCGATACCGATGGCCAGGGCCACGGTGGCCGTCCTGCGTGTCGGAATGTCGATCACCTCCTCGGGAGCGAGCCTGCCGGACCGGGCCCGTCCTGCCAAGCGGGCAGGCGGGGGCATGCGGTGAAACACTCGGGGATGCGTGCCAGGATGGAACCGTGACACACCCACGCGGATCAGCAGCGAAGACGGCGGCGATGTCCGCCGCGCTTTCCGGCGCGGTCGACCTTTCCGCGCTCAAGGCGCGTGCCGAAGCGCCCCAGAAACAGCCCCCGGCGCCACCGCGGCCCCCTGCCGACGGTGCCGCGCCCGGCCCCGCTCCGGCCGCGGGCGGCGCCGTGATCGAAGTCACCGAAGCGACCTTCCAGGCCGAGGTCGTCGAGCGATCCCTGCACCAGCTGGTGGTCGTCGACCTGTGGGCCGAATGGTGCGGCCCGTGCAAGCAGCTCAGCCCGGTGCTGGAACGCCTCGCCGCCGAGTCCGGCGGTGCCTGGGTGCTCGCGAAGGTGGACGTCGACGCCAACCCGCGCATCGCGCAGCTCTTCGGCGCGCAGTCGATCCCGACGGTCATCGCCATCGGCGGCGGCCAGCCGGTCGACGCGTTCTCGGGCGCGCTGCCCGAACCCGAGATCCGCAAGTGGCTCGGTTCGCTGCTCGACGCGCTGCGCGACAAGCTGCCCGGAATCGCGGCCGCCGAGGAGAACGGCGGCGGCGTCGAGGTGCCGGAGGACGCGCGGTTCACCGAGGCCGAGGAGGCCTTCGAACGCGGCGACTTCGCCGAGGCGCAGGCGGCCTACGAGCGCATCCTCGACGTCGAACCGGCGAACGAGGAGGCCAAGACCGCCCTCGCACAGGTCAAGTTCACCGCGCGCGCCGAGGCCGCGGGCCCGGACGCGATCGCGAAGGCCGACGCCGACCCCGCCGACCTCGACGCCCAGCTCGCCGCGGCCGACCTCGAAGTCGCCGGGCAGCAGCCCGAGGCGGGCTTCGCGCGGCTGATCGCGGCCGTGCGGCGGACCGCGGGCGACGACCGCAACAAGGTGCGGGAGCACCTGGTGGCGCTGTTCGAGCTGTTCGATTCGGCCGACGAGCGGGTCATGAAGGCGCGACGGGACCTGGCGAGCGCGCTCTACTGACGTTTCGCTCGATCTTGAGCCAGAACGCCGTGAAGGCCTCCTTCACTACCCTCAAGGTAGTGAAGGAGGCCTTCACGGCGTTGGGCACTTTCGCAACCCCCGGATGTTATGAACGGTCCGTTCATTACAAAATTTTGTAATGAACGGACCGTTCATAACACTTCAGGGAGCAGTGACCGGACCGGTCACGATCAGCCGTACTGGGTCGAGCAAACCGCGGAGCTCTCCAGGTAGCCCTTCCGCAGCGCCTCGACCCGCTCGAAACCGTTGTCCACGCGCTTGCCGTTGACGTCGGCCGAGACCAGGCTCTCCGGGCTCAGCAGGTCCGAGATGGCCTCGTCGAGGTCACCGGCCGAAAGCCGCAGCGTCGCGCCGGGCACCGAGCTGGCCTTCGCCCACGCGCCGACCAGGCAAGCGGTGCGCAGCCCCGCGTTCGCGTTGTCGATCGACGCGCCGACACCCTTCTGGATGCCCATCGCGTAGCGGGACGCGATTTCCGAGAACGCGGCGAAGTCGCCCTTGCCCTCGCTGTGCCCGCTCTTCCATTCGGCCTCTTGGTCGACCGGCTGGGCGAGTTCGCGCAGTTTGGCCATGTCGATGCTGACGGTGTTGTTCGACGGGCAGTACGACGCGGGCGGGGTGCTGGGGCCGCCGGAGCAGCTGCCGTTGCCGTCCTCGGTGATCTCCGGGCCGGGGACGCCGGCGCCCTTGAAGGCCTCGTCGAGGCTCTTCTTCAGGATCCCGATGATCTCGGCGTCGAGCTTCGCGTCGCCCTTGCCCTTGTCACCCTTGTCGAACGGGCGCTCGGTGATCCGCGCCTTGATGTTCTCCTCGTTCATCGTCGCGCATTCCTTCGGGCCCTTCTCGAACCCGACCTGGAACGCGTACGTGCGGTCGAACGCCGTGCCGTGCGCGCCCTGTTTGGTCGCGCTGGTGCCCGCCTGGTCGCGGATCAGGAACAGCGACGCCATGACCTGGTTGAGGCCTTCGGAGGTGGAGACGCGGTAGAACTTGCTCTTGTCCTCGGCGACCCAGCGGAAGTAGCCGCCCGCGAAGCAGTCGGCCTGCTGCTCCTTGACGATCGACGGGGTGTTCTTCTTGATGCTGGCCTTCTCGCCGAGCCGGTACTGCACGGCGTGCCCGAGTTCGTGCGCGAGCACGACCGCGCCCGCCATCTTCCCGAACCGCTCCCGCAGCATCGGCAGCAGCACGCCGCGGTCCCACGCCACCAGGTCACCCGGCGGGCAGTAGAACGCGTTGACGAGCTTCTTGACGCTGCCGCATTCGGTCTCTTCGTCGTCGGTCTTCGCGCTGTAGGACAGCAGCGCCTTCAGCGGCTCGTACGGCTGGCCGAAGTCGCGCGGCATGACCTCGGTCCAGTAGGCCTGCGCGTCGGCGATCGCGGCGATGGCGAGCTGGTCGTCTTCGGAGCCGTCCTCGTTGCGGACCTGCACGTCCGGCTTGGGAGCGTCCGGCTTCAGCCCGCTCTCGAAATGGGTGACCGGCAGGCCGGCGATGTCCCCGGCCCCCGGCTGGCTGCCGTCCTTGCCCGCCGTGGAACCGCCCTTGTCGTTGCACGCGCTGAGCCCGAGGGCCAGCGTCACCACGATCGCGATCAGAGCCGGGCGGCGTATCCCCCGACCTCCCCCTTGGATCATGTTCACTCGCTTGTCGTCAGGGCCCCGACCGGGCCGCGTACACCGGCAAGCAGGGACCCTACCCAGCGCTTATGGCCCGCGTTCAGGTAATCCCCGAAGTGGGTCTTGAGCGGGGCGGGGACCGTGGCGATATGGTCGCTCCTCATGAGAGCTGTCCGCCGGTTCACCGTCCGCGCGAGCCTGCCGGAGTCGCTCTCCGGCCTCGGTGACCTCGCCACGAATCTGCGCTGGACCTGGCATCCGCCCACCCGCGACCTGTTCGCGTCGATGGACGCGGAGCTGTTCAACCGCGTCCGTGACCCGCTGCGGATGCTCACCGCCCTGCCCCCGGCCCGGCTGGACGAGCTGGCCGTCGACGACGCCTTCCTCGCCCACGCGCGCGAGGCGGTCGCCGATCTGGACCGCTACCTCGCCGAGCCGCGCTGGTACCAGAAGCAGGACGATCCCGACCTCCCGCCCGCCGTCGCGTACTTCTCGATGGAGTTCGGCGTCACCGAGGCGCTGCCGAACTACTCCGGCGGTCTCGGGGTGCTCGCCGGAGACCACCTCAAGGCGGCGTCGGATCTCGGCGTGCCGATGGTCGGTGTCGGGCTGCTCTACCGCGCCGGGTACTTCCGGCAGGCGCTTTCGCTCGACGGCTGGCAGGTCGAGCACTACCCGGTGATCGACCCCAACGCGTTCCCGCTGGAGCTGCTGACCGACGGCGGCAAGCCGGTGCTGGTCGACGTCGCGATGCCCGCCGGACGCACGCTGCACGCGCAGATCTGGAAGGCCCGCGTCGGCCGGATCCCGTTGTTGCTGCTGGACACCGACACCGAGGTCAACGACGAGGACCTGCGCGCCGTCACCGACAGGCTCTACGGCGGCGACGCCGATCACCGCATCCGGCAGGAGATCCTGTCCGGGATCGGCGGCTTCCGCGCGGTGCGGCGGTATTGCGAGCTGACCGGGCATCCGCAGCCGAAGGTGTTCCACACCAACGAGGGCCACGCCGGGTTCCTCGGGCTGGAACGCGCCCGCGAGATCATCCAGGCCGACGGGCTGGCGTTCGACGAGGCGTTGCCCGCCGTCCGCGCCGGGACCGTGTTCACCACGCACACGCCGGTCAGTGCCGGGATCGACCGGTTCCCCGTCGACCTCGTCCAGCGGTATTTCACCGACGGCAGGCTGGTCCCGGACGTCGACCCGCGCCGCGTGCTCGCGCTCGGCGCCGAGGACAACCCGGGCCTGTTCAACATGGCGCATATGGGATTGCGGCTCGCGCAGCGCGCGAACGGCGTCTCGGCGCTGCACGGCCGCGTCTCGCGGCGGATGTTCTCCCGGCTGTGGCCCGGGTTCGACTTCGACGAGGTGCCCGTCTCGTCGGTCACCAACGGCGTCCACGGGCCGACCTGGGTGGCGCGCGAACTGAGCGCGTTGCTCGGCCGCAACCACGAGGAACTGGGCCTCGACGGCGCACAGGGCAAGCCGCTGCGGGACGGCGTCAGCGACGAGCAGCTGTGGGCGCTGCGGCGGGAGCTGCGGGAGAAGCTGGTCGCCGAGGTGCGGCGCCGGGTGCGGGCCGCGTGGATGCAGCGCGGCGCGTCCGCGCTCGAACTCGGATGGACCGACACGGTCTTCGATCCGGACGTGCTGACCGTCGGCTTCGCGCGCCGCGTGCCGACGTACAAACGGCTGACGCTGATGCTGCGTGACCCGGAGCGCCTCCGCGCGCTGCTGCTGGACGAGCGCCGCCCGATCCAGCTCGTCGTCGCGGGCAAGTCGCATCCGGCCGACGAGGGCGGCAAGCAGCTGATCCAGCAGATCGTCCGGTTCGTCGACGATCCCGAGGTCCGGCGCCGGATCGTCTTCCTGCCGGACTACGACATGTCCATGGCGCGCTACCTCTACCGAGGCTGCGACGTCTGGCTGAACACGCCCGTGCGGCAGCTGGAGGCGTGCGGGACGTCGGGGATGAAGTCCGCGCTCAACGGCGGCCTCAACCTGTCCATCCGCGACGGCTGGTGGGACGAGTGCTACGACGGCAGCAACGGCTGGGCGATCCCGACCGCGGACGGCGTCACCGACCCGCTGCGCCGCGACGAACTGGAGGCCGCGGCGCTCTACGACCTGCTGGGCCACCAGATCGCGCCGTTGTTCTACGACCGTGACGCCGGCGGCGTGCCCGGCGGCTGGCTGTCGATGGTGTGGCACACGCTGGAGAGCCTCGGGCCGCGCGTGCAGGCTTCGCGGATGGTGCGGGAGTACGTCGAATCCGGCTACCTGCCCGCCTCGCGGATGGTCGAGGAGGCGACGGGTGACGGGTACCGCGGCGCGCTGTCGCTGGCCGACTACCGGACCAAATTGGACGTCTCCTGGCCGCGGGTACGGATCTTCGACACCGAACTGCTCGTCGAGGACGCCGCGCCGATGGTCACCGGGACCGAGGTGACCATCCGGGCGCGGATCGACCTCGCCGGCCTCGAACCGTCCGAAGTGGACGTTCAGGCCGTCGTCGGGAAGGTGGGCGACGGCGACGAACTGAGCGAGCCGGTCACCGTCCCGATGTCCGGCGACGGGATCGGCGCGTTCGCGGCGCGGCTGAAGCTGCCGCATCCGGGCTCGATCGGCTACACCGTCCGTGTGTTGCCGAAACACCGGTTGCTCGCCACTCCGGCGGAACTCGCGCGGGTGGTTCACGCCTGAGCCTCGAAGTACATGAAGGCCCCCTTCCTTGCGCCTAGGTACAGGAAGGGGGCCTTCATGTACTTGTCAAGCCGGTGCCGAACAAAGGAAATCCTCGATCTTCGATTTCTGCCGAACAATGATGAACACGCAGGTGAAATAGACTTTGCCGGGCCGATCCGAATTACGGAGGAATGGTGGCCTCGGCGAAGGAAACGAAAATGTCGCGCAGGGCCAAGGATCGGTTGCATCACGTCCACGCCCGCGCCGGGATCCGCCAAGTCGGCCTGAGCCGGGCGCTCGGGCCGGAGCTGCGTGCCATCTGGGGAATCGCCGACGACGCCGAGCCCGGCAGGGTGCGGGAGATCGTCCTCTTGCGGCTGAACCGCGTCCTCGAGCGGTTCGCCGATCCGCTCATGCCCGAGATCGTCTGGACCGCCTACAACCTCGGCGTGGATCCGGTCGACGGCGGGGCGGGGATGGTCGGCCGGATCAGGGCCATGGTCAGCCGCGGCCGGGTGGCGGTTTCCGAGCGCACCTGCACCCGGCGGTTCTACGATTTCCTGGGGAGTGTCAAGAACAGCCTGGACGGTTTCCAGGAGGACCTCACCGGTGAGGACTTCAGGCTCGCTTCGCGGTGGATCGCCGGGAACGTCCGGCCGGAACGGGACGAGCCCGCCCGCGGCCCCGAGCCCACGGTGATGCGGATGTTCCTCGACGGCACGGTGTGGGGCCCGGCGGACGAGGCGGGCGCGCCGCTCCCGGCCCGCGTCGGCGGGCAGGGCGACTGGTTCTGCGTCTTCACCGACGAGCGGCTGCTCGCCGAGTACCGCGCGGCCACCGGCGCCGGCTGGATGCGGGTCCGTCACCGGACCGGCCGCGAGGTCGTGCTCGCGGCCGCCAGGCGGGGCGTGGCGACCGGTGTCCTGGTCAACCCCAGTCCGGTGCCGGGCGCCGGGATCCACGCGGCGCTCCCGCTTTCCCCGGACTCGATCGCCAGGCTTACGGTCCGCCGCTAGATGAGTGATTCCGTGAAGATTGATCATCGATTGCCCGTATTACCGGATCTGCTGGGCCCTCAAGGACTCGACATGCTCAGGTGGCCGTGGCCGTGGCCGTCTCGGTCGCCCCTTCAGTGCGAACCAAGGTTGTGAAGGCCTCCTTGCTTACCCTCAAGGTAGGCAGGGAGGCCTTCACGACTTTGGTTCGCGTCCTTGAGGAGGCCTCGCAGACCCGGTAATACGGACAGTCGATGATCAATCGACCAATTCGACACAGATAGTGTCCTTTATGGACAGCCAAGGGAAGGATTCCCGCGGGGTTGCACTTCACGCGATCTTCACGGAATCACTCATCTAGGACGTCAGGGAACGGCGGGGGTGCCACCTTCCCGGATCGGGAGGCCCGCGGAACGCCACGCGCGGAACCCGCCTTCGAGGTCGGTCGCGCCCGGCAGCCCGAGCCGCCGCAGGTCGGCGGCGGCCAGGCTCGACGAGTACCCCTCGTTGCACACGACGATCACCGTCGAGTCCGGTTTCACCTCCGGCAGCCGCCATTCGCTGTCCGGCGCCAGCCGCCACTCGAGGTGGATCCGCTCGACGACCACCGAGCCGGGGATCTCGCCCTCTTCGAACCGGTTGACGTGCGGGCGGATGTCGACGATCAAGGCGCCTTCGCGTTGCAGCCGTTGTGCCTGCTCGGGTACCGCCCGGTCCAGTCCGGACCGGGCGGCAGCCAGCAGGTCTTCGATCGCGCTCATCGACCCAGTATCGGGGCCAGCGAGGGGATCTCGGCGGGAACTTCGGCGAGCGTGCCGTATTCACGGGTCGCGACCAGCGGCGGCGAGTAGGCGTGGACGCTGGCCGCGGGCTCGGTGCCGATGCCGGTCATCTGGTGCGCGCGCCCCGCGCCGAAGCCGAGGCCCTCGCCCGCGATGTGCGTGCGGCGTCGGATCGGGCCGCCGGGATAGCGGTACTCCTCGCCGATCTCTCCCTGCAGCACGGTGAACGAGCCGGACGCGCCGCCGTGGTCGTGCGGTTTGGTCTGCTGGCCGGGCAGCCAGGACAGCAGCCACAGCTCGACACCGTCGGTCAGCGCGAGTCGCGCCCACCAGCGGTGGTCCTCATCGAAACGCAGCAGACCGCGCAGGCCCGAGGTGAGTTCCGTGGTGACGGTGGAGGTCAGATCGGCCAGTTCCCTTGGCGTCCAGAGCAGGCGCTCGGGATGCAGCAGCTCCGGGAGCAGCGGGTCGATCAGCTGAGGGTGGATCTCGAAGTCTTGGCGTGGAGAGATGGACGTGGTCACCGTGAGGCTCCTCATGGGTACGCGGGCTCGGAAGCAGGGCCGAACGCGGCGCGACACGGGTGCCACGGCACAGATGTGCCGTCGAGTAGTGGGGATTCAGCCGTGTCGCGCGGTGGTACACCCGCACGAGGCGACGAGGAGCAGGTCGATGGTCCGGCGGCGCCAGAAAGAGCCCCCGATGACGGGGAAGGCGGCGGACACGGACCTGATCACGCCTTCGATCGTGCCACAGGTCCGGCGGCCGTGGTTATTCCGGACAGCTCCGTCCCACTCCCTGGACCAGCCGCTTTCCCTCGACCGACGGCCCGGTGCACACGCGCGCGCCCGTGCGGACACAATGGGCGCGTGAGCGAGCCGATCCAGCCCAGCGAACTTGACGACCTCGTGGTGAGGATGACCGGTGTCGGGGTCCGCCGAACAGGCAACGACCTCCTCGCCGACCTCGACTGGACCGTGGAACTGGACGAGCGCTGGGTGGTGCTCGGCCCGAACGGCGCGGGCAAGACCACCCTGCTCCGGCTGGCCGCGGCCGAACTCCACCCGACCTCGGGAACGGTCGACCTGCTCGGCGACCGGATCGGCAAGGTCAACATCTTCGAGCTGCGCCCGCGGATCGGGTTCACCTCGGCCGCGATCGCCCAGCGGGTGCCCGGCGAGGAGCGCGTCGTCGACGTCGTGGTGAGCGCCGGGTACGCCGTCGTCGGCCGCTGGCGTGAGGAATACGACACTCTCGACACCGACCGCGCCCGCGAACTGCTGACCGCGCTGGGCATCCCGCACCTGGCCGAGCGCACCTTCGGCACGCTGTCGGAGGGCGAGCGCAAGCGGACGCTGATCGCGCGTTCGCTGATGACCGACCCGGAGATGCTGCTGCTCGACGAGCCCGCCGCCGGACTCGACCTCGGCGGCCGCGAGGACCTGGTCGCGCGCCTGTCCGAGCTGGCACTCGATCCGGAGGCCCCGGCCATGGTGCTCGTCACCCATCACGTGGAAGAAATCCCGCCGGGCTTCACCCACGCGCTGCTGCTGCGCGACGGCCGCGCGGTCGCTTCCGGACTCGCGGACGACGTCGTGACCAGCGATAACCTGTCCAAGACGTTCGACCAGGACCTCCTGCTCGAACGGTCCGGTGATCGCTTCTTCGCCCGACGGCGTTGAGAGGTCGTACTGACCGGTAGCCTGCACTCTGTCTTGGGACTGTTAAAGGAGGACGGCGTGGGAGAGTTCGTAAGCCTGGAGGTCGAAGGCGGGGTCGGCACGATCCGGCTGGACCGCCCGCCGGTCAACGCGCTGAACAACCAGGTGCAGGCCGAGCTCGCCGAGGCGGCCCGTGAGGCCTCCGAGCGCGACGACGTACGCGCCGTGATCCTCTACGGCGGCGAGAAGACCTTCGCGGGCGGCGCGGACATCAAGGAGATGGCCGAGCGCACCTACCCCGAGATCGCGAAGTTCGGCGCGGCGCTGACGGCGTCGCTGGCCACCATCGCGAACATCCCGAAGCCGGTCGTCGCGGCCATCACCGGCTACGCGCTGGGCGGCGGCCTCGAACTCGCCCTGACCGCCGACCGCCGGATCGCCGGCGACAACGTCAAGGTCGGCCAGCCGGAGATCCAGCTCGGCGTCATCCCCGGTGCCGGTGGCACGCAGCGCCTCGCGCGGCTCATCGGCCCGAGCAAGACCAAGGACCTCGTGTTCACCGGCCGCTTCGTGAAGGCCGAAGAGGCCCTGGCGCTGGGCATCCTCGACGAGGTCGTCGCGCCGGACGACGTCTACGCCGCCGCGCACAAGTGGGCCTCGCAGTTCGGAGGAGGCCCGGCCGTGGCGCTGCGCGCCGCGAAGGCCGCGATCGACGGCGGTCTCGACACCGACCTCGCGAGCGGCCTCAAGCTCGAATCCCACCTCTTCGCCGCCCTGTGGGCGACCGAAGACCAGCGCAACGGCATGAAGTCGTTCATCGAGAACGGCCCTGGCAAGGCCACCTTCGAGGGGAAGTAGCGAAGTGACCCAGGTGAACGACCCGGCGCCGAACCCGCACGCCACCGCCGAAGAGGTCAAGGCCGCCTTCGACGACCCCAAGCTCGCCAACGTGCTGTACCACGACTGGGAAGCCGGGACCTACGACGAGAAGTGGTCCATTTCCTACGACGAGCGCTGCATCTCCTACGCGACCGACGTGTTCAACGCGGTCGCCGGTGAGGACGGCCAGCCGTACCCGACCGCGATGGAACTGGGCAGCGGCACCGGTTTCTTCCTGCTGAACCTGATGCAGGGCGGCGTGATCAAGAAGGGGTCGGTCACCGACCTCTCGCCGGGCATGGTCCAGGTCGCGCTGCGCAACGCCGAGAACCTCGGCCTCGACGTCGACGGCCGGGTCGCCGACGCGGAGCGGATCCCTTACGAGGACAACAGTTTCGATCTCGTCGTCGGGCACGCGGTGCTGCACCACATCCCGGACGTCCGCGCGGCGTTCGCCGAGGTGCTCCGGGTGCTGAAGCCGGGCGGCCGGTTCGTGTTCGCGGGCGAGCCGACGAAGGTCGGCGACTTCTACGCGCGCAAGCTCGGCCAGATCACCTGGTACCTCACCACGAACCTGACGAAGCTCCCGGTGCTGAACGGCTGGCGCCGCCCGCAGGAGGAACTCGACGAGTCCTCCCGTGCGGCCGCGCTGGAGGCCGTCGTCGACATCCACACGTTCGACCCGTCGGACCTCGAGTCGATGGCTCGTGGCGCGGGTGGGCAGGATGTCCGCGCGGTCACCGAGGAGTTCGCCGCCGCGCTCGCGGGCTGGCCGATCCGGACCTTCGAAGCCGCCGTGCCGCAGGAGAAGCTGACCTTGCGCTGGCGTCTGTTCGCGTACCGGCTCTGGCTGCGACTGTCCGCTTTGGACAAGAAGCTGCTCGCCAAGGTGTTGCCGCGCGAACTGTTCTACAACGTGATGATCACCGGTACCAAGCGATCGTAGGTTGCCGTATCAGTTCACCCTCGACGACGTCGCCTTCCTGCGCTCCGGCGCGGGAAGCGCGGCGATCGCCGAGTGCTCGTCCCTGCCTCTGACCGACAAGACCCGCATCGCCGACGTCGCCGCCGTGCGCCGGATCGCCCCGGACCACGCGGCCGCGGTACTGGAAACGGTGGTGCTGCGGCGGAAGTCGTCGTCCAAACTGGACTCCGCGGGCTCATGGCTGTTCACCGGCGACGCACTCCAACAGGCCAGCGCGACCGCGGTCGCCCGGCATCGGGCCTCGCGGCTGGCCGATCGCGACGTCCACGACGTGACCTGTTCCGTCGGCGCGGACCTGATCGAGATCGCCCGCGTCGCTTCCCGTTCGCTGGGCTCGGATCTGGACGAGGTCCGGCTGGCGATGGCACGGCACAACTCTCTTGAGGCCGGTGTTTCCCCGGTCTTGCTGCGCGCCGACGCGCTGCGGCCGGTCAGCCGTTCCTCGGTGGTCGTCGCCGACCCGGCCCGCCGTGACTCGGCCGGACGCAGGGCGTGGAAACCCGCCGATTTCCTCCCGCCGTTGGACGGCCTGGTCGAGGCTTACGCGGGACGGGAGCTTTCGGTCAAATGCGCGCCGGGTCTCGATTTCTCCATCGCGCCTTGGGCGGACGAGGTCGAACTCGTTTCGCTCGACGGTCAGGTCCGTGAGGCTTGCCTGTGGCGCGGCGTGGGATCCGCCGTGTCCCGGCGGGCGACAGTGTTGCGTTCGGACGGTACACAGTGGACGATCACCGACGCCGATCCCGACGAAATCCCCGTACGTGAGCCGGGTGAATGGATCGTCGACCCCGACGGCGCCGTCGTCCGGGCGGGACTCGTGCGGAATTACGCGGCGCGGCATGGCTTGTGGCAGCTCGACGAACGCATCGCGTATCTGACCGGCGACGTTCCGCCGCCGGGAATCCGGGCGTTCCGGGTGTTCGAGTACGGACCGTACAGCGAGAAGAATCTTCGCGTACTGCTGAAAAAACACGATATCGGTCGATTGGAGATCCTCGTCCGGGGACTCGACATAGATCCGGATGCCTTGCGACGCAAGCTAAAGCCTCGCGGCAGCGAAGAAGCTACTTTGGTACTGACCAGAATCGGCCGTTCTGGAGTAGCGTTCCTGTGCCGCGCACAGCTGACGTGAGGAGTACTCCATGAGCCGGTTCACCGGTCTGCTGAAACTGGCCGCCGCCGCGGCTGTCGGAGCCGTTCTCGCCGGCGGCGCGACCGCCGTCGCGAACACCGGCGACGCGGCCGGTCGCCGTGGCCACGAGCCCGCTAACATCGGCCAGGTCAAACTCGACGTCAAGGCCTACTACGGCGACGTCGTCGGCAGCGATGGCAAGCACCGGTACTCGGACAGCAGCCGTTTCGTGTCCGACACCAAACGCCAGGTCGAGGACGCCAAGCGCTACCTCACGCGGCGGCTGGACCGCGGCGTCGAGAACCCCGCCGTCGTGTTCGATGTGGACGACACCGCCGAGGTCACCTACGGCTGGGAGGCCGACAACGACTTCGGCTTCGACCCGGTGAAGCAGCAGGAAGCGATCGACAAGGGCACTTTCGTCGCGAACAAGCCGGTGCTGGAACTGGCGAACTGGGCGGCGCAGCGCGGTGTCAAGGTCTACTTCCTGACCGGCCGTAACGAATTCCAGGGCCCGCGGTCGCTCAAGAACCTCGCGAACGAGGGCTTCCCGGCGCCCGCCGGGGCGTTCTTCAAGCCGAAGACCATCGCGCCGGACTACCTGCCGTGCGGGCTCACCTGCACCACCGTCCAGTACAAGGCGGGTACGCGGAAGCACATCGCCTCGACCGGCGCGACCATCGTGGCCAACTTCGGCGACCAGTTCAGCGACCTCGAAGGTGGTTACGCTGAGTTCCCGGTGAAGCTGCCGAACCCGATGTACTACCTGCCATGACGGAATATCCGCGCGGACGGCGTCGCTGTGCCTGGTATCGGAAACCCCCGAGGGAGCTGATCCATGTCTGACAAGAAGGTGCTGAAGCCGAGCGCGGACCACCCGATCACGGTGGCGCCGAACAAGGCGCGCGTGGTCGTCACAGTCGGCGGGAAGGTCGTGGCGGACAGCGCGAACGCGCTCACGCTGCAAGAGGCGAACTACCCGCCGGCGCAGTACATCCCGCGTGCCGACGTCGACTTCGACGTGCTGGAGCGGACGGACCACTCGACGTACTGCCCGTTCAAGGGCGATGCGTCCTACTACAGCATCCGCACCGGCGACGGCGTCGCCGAGAACGCCGTGTGGACCTACGAGGCGCCGCACGACGCGGTCGCCGAGATCAAGGACCACGTGGCGTTCTACCCGGCGAAGGTCGACGCGATCGAAGAGCGCTGACTCCCGCCCCCGCGGGACGGCACCTCTGAGCTCAGTCGCCCCACCAGTCACAACGCGGCGCGTGAAGGCCCCCTTCCCTCGGGGCGGGTTCTAGCGATCCCCGCAACACCCTGGATTTCAGGGAGTTGTGGGGATCGTGGTTTCTGAGGGGTTGAAGGCGAGGTTTTTCGATGCTCTGGACCGG
>NZ_JADNQM010000046.1:0-70632 GCF_046269425.1 Amycolatopsis sp. cmx-11-12
CCGCCGCTCGGCGAGCAGCTTCCGCGGCCCCTGAGGCAACCGCGTCTGACGGATCTCGAACAACACAACCCCTGAACAAGTCAGGTGTTGCAACCACCACTAGAACCCAAGAGGAAGGGGGCCTTCATGTACTTGGGAGGTCAGCAGCGGTTGAGCATGTCCGTCAGCGCGGTCTTCTCGGCCGTCTTGATGGTGAGCTTGTACTTGTGCTTCACCGTGGTCCACATCTTCGCGTAGGTGCACCAGTAGCCGGTGGTCGGCGGCTTCCAGGCGTCCGGCGACTTGTCGCCCTTCTCCTGGTTGACGTTGTCGGTGACGGCGATCAGCTGCGGCGCGCTGAGGTCGTTCGCGAACGCCTGTCGCTGCGTGGTGGTCCACGAAGACGCCCCGGTGCGCCACGCGGCGGCGAGCGGGACGACGTGGTCGATGTCCACATCGGACGCCGCGCTCCACGTCGCGCCGTCGTATGGGCTGAACCAGTTGCCGGAGACGGCGGCGCAACTGCTGTCCTGCTGCACGTTCGTGCCGTCCCGCTTCAGCACGACCTCGCGGGTGTTGCAGCTGTTGCCCTGATCGGACCAGTGCGGGAACTTGTCGCGGCTGTACCCGCTCGACGAGCCGTCCGGCTGGACGGTCAGCGCGGCGAGCTGCGATTTGGCGGTCGCGGTCGACGGAATGCCAGGGGGTGTCGCTTCGGCGACGCCGACGACGCCCGCCGAGACGATCGCCGAGACGGCGAGGACAGTGAATGAGCGACGAACAGCAAGCCCAGTTGGCATATTGCTGCCTCCATGTCAGGTGTGGGGACCAAGTCACCTTGCGGCACGGATATGACCTGCGCAACACCATCGGGTGACACCTTGCTGGCCATTCGTGAACAGAGGATGTCGCTAGCAGGCAGGATCCGGTGTACGTCCGCCGAAAAAGATTCGGAAAGTCCAGCGGATGGTTCTGGGCCGAACGGGTTACACCAGACCTCGGACCAGCCGGAGGTCCTCGGTGTGCCGGTACCAGGTCCACCGGCTCATCGCGCGCGGATGGACGACGCCGTCGCTGCTCGGCCGGGTCGGGATGCAGCCGAGCTGGAACGCCCGCGCGTACTGCGTCGAAGGCCGCTTGAACAGCGTCCCCTTGGTCACCCGGACCATCAGTCCCGGCCCGCTCGCGTCCGGTTCGACCTCGATCGAGCGCGCGGGCCCGCGCAGGACGGTGTGCTCGTCGCAGTAGGCCACCCCGCGCACCATGCCGACCACGCCGCGGCCGACGAGCACGCCGCCGGTGTCGTCGCGGATCAGCGGCACCGGGTCCACTTCGCCACGCAGCGCGAGCGCGAGGGCACGCAGTGGCTGGGTCGGCAGGCTCCAGATACGGGCGACGTCGGAGTCCGGCGAGGACGGCACGAACCCGAGCGACACGCCGGTGAGCTGTTCCTTTCGCAACAGTCGAAGCGCGACGGCCGCCAGGTCCGCGTCGGTGCCCGCGACCACCAAGTGATCGTGTTCCCCCAGCAAGGGGTCGATATCCGCCTTGCCGGGACGGCTCGGGACGCGCACCATTTCGACGTCGTCGATCTCCGGGAGGGTGGGCTCGCCCTCCGGACAGACCACCACTATTCCGCGCACCCGAAGGCCCTCCGTTACGCTCATGCACCGGCATTTACCAGCGCCAAACCACAAGTCGCCGAACACCTGGAGTGTCACATGCCGGCCATCGTGCTGATCGGGGCCCAATGGGGGGACGAGGGCAAGGGCAAGGCCACCGACCTGCTCGGCGACCGCGTCCAGTGGATCGTGCGTTACCAAGGCGGTAACAACGCGGGCCACACCGTAGTCCTTCCCGACGGGCAGAACTTCGCCCTCCACCTGATCCCGTCCGGGATCCTCACGCCGGGCGTCACCAACGTCATCGGCAACGGCGTCGTGATCGACCCGGGCGTGCTGCTCGACGAGCTCGCCGGGCTGGAAGAACGCGACGTCGACACCAGCAAACTGCTGATCTCCGCCGACGCGCATTTGATCATGCCGTACCACGTGGAGATCGATAAGGTCACCGAGCGTTACCTCGGTAGCCGCAAGATCGGCACCACCGGCCGCGGCATCGGCCCCTGCTACCAGGACAAGATCGCCCGTGTCGGCGTCCGCGTGCAGGACCTGCTCGACGAGAAGATCTTCCGGCAGAAGGTCGAGTCGGCACTGGAGTTCAAGAACCAGGTGCTGGTCAAGGTCTACAACCGCAAGGCCCTCGACGCCGACCAGGTCGCCGACGAGGTGCTGGCCGCCGGCGAGAAGTTCGCGCACCGCATCGCCGACACCCGCCTCCAGCTCAACCAGGCCCTCGAACGCGGCGAGACCGTGCTGCTCGAAGGCTCGCAGGGCACCCTGCTCGACGTCGACCACGGCACCTATCCGTTCGTGACGTCGTCGAACCCGACGTCCGGCGGCGCGAGCGCGGGTTCGGGCATCGGCCCGGGCAAGATCACCACCGTGCTGGGCATCCTCAAGGCCTACACGACCCGCGTCGGCTCCGGCCCGTTCCCGACCGAACTGGACGACGAGTCCGGCGAGTACCTGCGCAAGCAGGGTGGCGAGTTCGGCGTCACCACCGGCCGCTCGCGGCGCACCGGCTGGTTCGACGCGGTCATCGCGCGCTACGCGGTGCGGGTCAACGGCATCACCGACTACTTCCTCACCAAACTGGACGTGCTGTCCGGACTGGAGAAGGTGCCGGTGTGCGTCGGCTACGAGGTCGACGGCTTCCGTACTTACGACATGCCGATGACGCAGACCGACGTGCACCACGCGCTGCCGATCTACGAAGAACTGCCGGGCTGGTTCGAGGACATCTCGGGCTGTCGCACCTTCGAGGAGCTGCCGGCGAACGCGCGAGCGTACGTCGAGCGGCTCGAAGAGCTTTCGGGCGCCCGGATCTCGGCGATCGGCGTCGGCCCGGGGCGGGAACAGACGATCGTGCGGCACGAGTTCGTCTGACGTTTCGAGGCGCACGTGTGACATGAAAGGCCCCTTCCTTGCAAATTTTGCAAGGAAGGGGCCTTTCATTGCGTCTCGGACGACCCAGACGTCAGGTGAGCGAGGTCTTCACCGGAGTCTCGTTCCGGAACAGGTCCAGCACCGGGCAGTGCTCGTCCACCTGCCGCTTCAGATCTTCGTAAGCCTCCGCACCCGCAGGCCCGCTCAGCTCGACCGAAACGCGTACGTCACCGAAGCCCGGCCGGGTCGACGAGAACCCGAAGAACCCGTGCAGGTCGATGTCGCCGTTCACGGTCACCTTCACGCCGTCGAGTGGCACACCGAGCTTCGCCGCCCAGAACTGGTACGTGATCACCTGGCAGGAGCCCAGCGCGGCGAGCGCGTATTCGACCGGGTTCGCCGCGGTGTCGGTGCCGCCGAGCGCGGCGGGTTCGTCGACGGTGAACGTGTGGTCGCGCACGCGGACGTCCACCTGGGTCGCGGTTCCGGGGTTCAGCGCGTTGGCGACGCTGAACGAGACGGCGACGTTGCGCGGGTCGGCGTCGACGGCGGTCTTGGTTCCTTCGATGACATCGGTCAGCGACATCGGGTCACTCCAGGATCGAGGTGTCGGACAGCGCCCAGGGTGCGACAACCCGGGAAACCGCGCGCGTGATCCCAGTCGGTGAACACCGAAATATCCTTTCGGCGGATTCGTTGGCGTTGAACATGACCATCGGAGTGGCGCTCCCGTCCGGCGACACCGCGGACGCCGTCAACATCAGACCGTCGCCGCCGAGATCCGCCGGTACTTCGACGCCGGGGCGACCGAGGTCGTCGCGACCCAGTCCGGCACCCGGAACTCCGAAGAGCGACTTCGCACCTGGCGCGTCCTGGGAGACCTCGTAAAGGGCTGAAGGGGCCCATCGTCGCGTAAGACGAGCTGAAGGGGACTTTCACCGCATGACATGCGGTGAAAGTCCCCTTCAGCCTCTTTCGCCCCGTGGCCTTGCTCACAGAGTTCGGATTGTGCATACTCGTGCGCATAGCGAACACAGCTGGAGGTCCCGATGTCCCCTGCCACGGCCCGTTCGTGGGTGGTCCCGCTCGCCTGGACGGCGGTGCTGCTCGACGGATTCGACCTGGTCGTCCTGGGCACGGTGCTGCCCGCGCTGCTCCGTGACCATGTCTGGGGGCTGACACCGGGCACGGCGTCGGTGATCTCGACGTTCGGCCTGATCGGCATGATGATCGGCGCGATGGCGATCGGCACGATCACCGACGTCATCGGCCGCCGGAAGGCGCTGATCATCGCGGTCGCCGCCTTCTCGGTGTGCACCGCGCTCTGTGCGATCGCGCCCTCGGCGTTCTTCTTCGGCTTGTTCCGCTTCCTCGCCGGGCTCGGCCTGGGCGGCTGTCTCCCGACGGCGATCGCGCTGGTCACCGAGTACGCCCGCAAGGGCAAGGGCGGAAGTGCGACCACCACGGTGATGACCGGCTACCACGTCGGCGCGGTGCTCACCGCCCTGCTCGGCATCTGGCTGATCCAGCCGCTCGGCTGGCGCGCGATGTTCGTCGCGGGCGCGCTGCCCGCGCTCGTCATGATCCCGTTGATGATCAAGTACCTGCCGGAATCCGAGTCCTTCGAGCGGGCGCGGGAGACGCAGGACAAGTCGGCGGCGGAGGTCGTCGGCGGGCTGTTCCGCGGCGGTCTCCTGCGTGCCACCATCGCGTTCTGGGTGACGTCGTTCATGGGACTGCTGCTGGTCTACGGGCTCAACACCTGGCTGCCGGAGATCATGCGCCAGGCCGGGTATCCGCTCGGCGCGGCGCTCGGACTGCTGCTCACGCTGAACCTCGGCGGTGTCGTCGGCCTGCTCATCGCGGGCAGGGTGGCGGACAAGGTCGGCGTGCGGCCGGCGGTGATCTTCTGGTTCCTCGGGGCAGCGGTGTTCCTGGCCCTGCTGAGCGTGAAACTGCCCGCGGCCGGTCTGTACGTGGCCGTGTTCCTCACCGGCGGATTCGTGTTCAGCGCGCAGGTCCTCGTGTACGCCTACATCGGCAAGACGTACCCGGACTGGCAGCGCGCCACCGGCATCGGCTGGGCGGCGGGCGTCGGCCGGGTCGGCGCGATCTGCGGCCCGATCCTCGGCGGCGCGCTGCTGACCGCCGGGATCGCGTACCCGTGGGGCTTCTACGCCTTCGCCGGGGTCGGTGCGCTGGGCGCGGCCGCCGTGACCGGAGTCCGTGTCGGCCGCGCCCGGGAGGCCGCCGCTACCCCAGTTCCTTGAGTTCCCGTTCCACGGCGGCGAGTTCCTCCTCGGAGCCCTGCACCTTCGGGCCTGTGAACCACTTGCGTGCCGAGGCGAACCACCACACGGCCGCACCACCGAGTACGACGAGGAAGGCGATCGGCGTGTAGTTGAAACTGTCGATGGTGATCGGTGATCCCTGCGGGAGCATGAACAGTACGAAGATGAAGCACACCCAGACGGTCGCGACCGTACCGACGGGCTTGCCCCACCGGCCGAGGCTCCACGGGCCGGGCTCGAAGTCGTCACCCTTGCGCACCCGCAGGAACACCGGGATCACGTAGGCGACGTAGAGGCCGACGACCGCGATCGAGGTCACCGCCGCGTAGGCGGTCGCGCTCCACAGGTACGGCAGAGCGAGCAGGAGCGCGCCGCCCGCGGCCAGCCATACCGCGTTGGTCGGCGTCTGGGTGCGCTTGTTGATGCGGTGCCAGAACTTCGACCCCGGGATCGCGCCGTCGCGGGCGAAGGCGTAGATCATCCGCGAGTTCGCCGTCACGGACGCCATGCCGCAGAACAACTGCGCGCCGATGCAGATCAGCAACAGGAACTTGCCGGTCGTCGCGCCGGTCGCGTCGATGAAGATCTGCGCGGGCGGCACCCCGGTCTCGGAGCCGGCGGCGCCTTCGTAGTTCTGGATGGCGAAGGTGAGGCCGATCAGCAGGATCCAGCCGGCGACCAGGGACACCAGGATCGAGTTGATGATCCCGCGCGGCCCGGCCTTCGCCGCGTTCTTGGTCTCTTCGGTCATATGGGCCGAGGCGTCGTACCCGGTGAGTGTGTACTGCGCGAGCAGCAGGCCCAGTAAGAAGACGTAGACCGGTGAAGCCCAGCCGGTGTTGTTCACGAACTCGCCGAAGACGAAGGACGCGTCCTGGTGCTTCTCGGGCACGATGATCAGCACCCCGACGATGACCAGCACACCCGCGAGGTGCCACCACACGCTGACGGTGTTCAGCAACGCCACGATCTTCACGCCGAAGGTGTTCAGCAGGCCGTGGATCACCAGGATGATCGCCAGCAGCAGGATCGTGTGGCCCGGCGTCGCCTCGAAGTTGAACTGCAAGTCGAGGAAGGCGTTGAGGAACAGGGCCGCGCCGAAGTCGATGCCCGCGGTGACCGCGATCTGCCCGATGAGGTTGAACCAGCCGGTGAACCACGCCCAGGCCGCGCCGTTGCGCGGGGCGAGCTTCGCCGCCCAGTAGTAGAGCCCGCCCGCGGTCGGATAGCTGGAGCAGACCTCGGCCATGCCCAGCCCGACGAGGATGACGAACAGACCCACCAGCGGCCAGCCCCAGATCATCGCGGCGGGACCGCCGGTCTTCATGCCGAACCCGTAGAGGGTCAGGCAGCCGGAGAGGATCGAGATGATCGTGAAGGAGACGGCGAAGTTGGAGAAGGTCGACATCGTGCGCCGGAGTTCCTGCGCGTAGCCGAGTTGGTGGAGCCGGGCACTGTCTTCGTCGGCGGGTTCGGCGGCCTGCTTATCTGAGACATCCATCGGGCACCCACTTAAAAGGTATGCGGACAGACCATTGAGATCCGCCGAAATTAGGCCCGCTCACCTGGGTGTGTCAAGGTCCCGTCAAGAAGTGCCCCGTTGTTATGAACGGACCTTTCATAACAAAATCTGTTATGAAAGGTCCGTTCATAACACGCGCGAAGCGGCGGTCAGCGCCCCTGGAACGCCTTCACGGCCTCCAGCGAGGTGTCCGGATGGTCGGAGAAGTACCCGTCGACACCCGCCTTGAGGAACGCCTCCTGCTCGGCGAACGCGTCGCCCCACTCGGCGAGGTTCGCCGACGAGCGCAGGTTCTGCGGGAGGAAGTTGTTCTCGTTGCGGAACGTGTACGGCCCGACCTTCAGCCCGGCCTTGTGCGCGTCGGCGACGAGCCTCGTCGGCTGCCCCAGCGCACCGTTCACCACCGGGATGACCTGCGCCTTCTCCGGGCCCAGGTAGTCCGCGTACTTCGAGATCTCCTTCAGACCCACCGGCGTGACGAGGTCGGCGTACGTCCGCGGGTCGCCCTTCGCGACGAAGTCGGCCGGAGCGCCTGTCGCCGAGGTCAGCTGCAACAGCGGCACCCGCACCTGCCGCGAAAGCGCGATCAGGTTCGACACCTCGAACGACTGGATGATCACCGGCGCCTTCGGGTGGTTGAGCCCGTTGCGCTTGAGCACCTCGACCAGCTTCGGTTCGGTCGGGTTCTTGATCGAGGAGAAGTAGGTCGAGTGCTTGATCTCCGGGTAGGTCCCCAGCTCACGGCGCAGTTCGCGGCCCAGCCGGCGCGTCAGGTCGAGCACCTCCTGGTAGGTGGCGATCTGGTAGCGGCCGTCGTAGAGCTTGTTGTTCGGCCGCAGCTGCGGGATCCGCTCGGTCGCGCGCAGGGTCTTCAACTCGGCGAGGGTGAAGTCCTCGGTGAACCAGCCGGTGAACGACGCGCCGTCGATGACCTTCGTCGTCTTCCGGTTCGCGAACTCGGGGTGCTTCGCGACGTCGGTGGTCCCGCCGATCTCGTTCTCGTGCCGGGCGACCAGCTGGCCGTCCTTGGTGGGCACCAGGTCGACGTCGACCCAGTCGACGCCCTGCCGGTAGGCGAGCTCATACGAGGCGAGCGTGTGCTCCGGGCGGTAGCCGGGCGCGCCGCGGTGTCCGACGATCACCGGACCATCGTGACCCCTTGCCTGTGCCGACACATCTTGGGCACCCGTCTCGGCGGCGCCGGCCAGCCCTGTGACGCTGAGGACGGCGAGGCCGGACAGGGCGAGCACGCCCAGGCGCTTTCGCATGGTGGGTAACCTCTTTCGACTTGAACGCGGGTACCGCGCCACCCTTGACGCAGGAGGCGTCCGGTCGGCGAAGACGGACCGGCGGGGCGCTGACCGCCGGGTGAACGCCGGATGGAACCACCCGCACGAGGACGGCGACGTCTTCGTGGCTCACCGGCCCGGTTACCCTGTGCGTCGTGCGCGTACTGGTAATCGGGTCCGGCGCCCGTGAGCATGCACTTGTCCTCGCGGTCGCGGAAGACCCTTCCGTCACCGCACTGGCCTGTGCCCCGGGCAACGCCGGCACCTCCTCGGTGGCCGAGCAGCTCGGTGTCGAAGCGGCCGATCCCGAATCGGTCTCGGCCCTGGCCAAGCAGTGGCAGGCGGACCTGGTGGTGGTCGGTCCCGAGGTCCCGTTGGTGGCGGGAGTCGCCGACGCGGTCCGCAAGGCGGGCATCGCCTGCTTCGGCCCGTCCGCGTCCGCGGCCCGGATCGAGGGCTCGAAGGCGTTCGCGAAGGACGTCATGGCGGCCGCGAAGGTGCCGACAGCGCACTGCGAGGTGGTCGACAACCCGGCCCGCCTCGACGCCGCGCTCGGCCGCTTCGGCCCCACCTGGGTGGTCAAGGACGACGGCCTCGCCGCCGGCAAGGGCGTCGTGGTCACCACGGACGTCGACGTCGCGCGCAAGCACGCCCTGATGCTGCTCGACGGCGGCCACCCGGTGCTCCTGGAGTCCTTTTTGGACGGCCCGGAGGCCTCTCTCTTCTGCTTCGTCGACGGCCGCACGGTCGTCCCGATGCTGCCCGCGCAGGACTTCAAGCGCGTCGGCGACGGCGACGCTGGCCCGAACACCGGCGGCATGGGTGCGTACGCGCCGCTGCCGTGGGCGCCGAAAGACCTGGTCGACGACGTCGTCGAGCGGATCGTCCAGCCCGTGGTCGACGAACTCGACAACCGTGGCGCCACCTTCTCCGGCCTGCTCTACGCCGGTCTCGCGCTGACCACCGAAGGCCCGCAGGTCATCGAGTTCAACTGCCGCTTCGGCGACCCGGAGACCCAGGTCGTCCTGGCGCTGCTGCGCAGCCCACTCGGCCAGGTCCTGCACGCGACGGCGACCGGCAAGCTCGCCGACCTGCCGCCGCTGGACTGGGACTCGGGCGCGGCGGTCACCGTCGTGCTCGCCGCGGACGGCTATCCCGGCAAGCCGAGGACCGGTGACGTCATCACCGGTGGCGAGATCGAAGGCGTGCTCCACGCCGGGACCCGCCGCCGCGACGACGGCGCCGTGGTCTCCTCCGGCGGCCGCGTGCTGTCGGTCGTCGGCACCGGCAAGAACCTGAAGGCCGCCCGCAAGGACGCCTACGCGACGGTCGAGAAGGTCCACCTGGCCGGCTCGCACCATCGCACCGACATCGCCCTGCTCGCCGCCAAGGGAGAGATCGCCACCCCTGTCTCGTGAAATTGGGGCCTCGTGAATTTCGGACGGAACCGTCCCGGCAACCGGTGCGTCAAACCCGGTATTTCCTGCAAAGCTTAGGCAACCGATACATCGGCGTTGGTAGCCTCGGCAGGGCGAACGGTCACCGTGCGTACTTCTAAGGGGTGGGGAATGTCAGGATCGAGCAAGGTCCAGGACCTCGCGTCGGCGGTCCCGGTTCCGCCGTCGGTGGCCGATATCCGGGTCGATCCGTCGAAGCTGCTCGAAGTGGCGAAGATCGTCGAACAGCAGGTCGACGCGCTGCAGGACAAGCTTTTGACGCGGCTCGACCAGCTGCGGATCGACACTCCGGCCAACGACACCGTGAGCGTGCACGCGACCAGCGTCTGGAACGAGCTGGTGGCCGACGGTGACACGTCGTATGCCGCGCAGGTCAAGGCGTACATCGCCGGGCTGCGAGGGCTGGTCAAGCAACTCCGCACGGCGGCCAAGGAGTACAAGACCAGCGATGCGGACAAGGCCGCCGCGTTCGGGGACCGTGGTGTACACCGGGCGTAGGCCCCGTGTGCTGGTATCCGGCGGAGTGCTCACCCTCGCGCTGGCCGGATGTGCCACGGACACGGGCGGACAGGCGTTTCCCAACGAACCTGCGCTGGCTTCGGCCACTCAGGGCGCCAAGGCGTCCGCGCTGCCCGCCAGGCCCGCCGAACTGAGTCTTCAGGGCGTCGATCCGTGCGCCTTGGTCACCGCTCCGCAGCTCGACCAGCTCAAGATCAACAGCAAACCGCGTGCGGCTGCGGAACCGATCGACGGCCCGACCTGTGTCTTCGACGCGGACGCAGCGGAGCCCTTCCACACCTATTACGTCCGCACGGTCACCGCGGACGTGGAGGAGTGGCTCACCGGCAAGCGCCGCAAGAACAGCATGACGACCGAACCGAAGGCGGTCGGCGGGTTTCCCGCCGTCACGAACTACCGCGACGCCGGGACGCCGGGTGAGTGCGAAACGCTCGTCGGTGTCGCCCAAGGGCAGACGCTGGCGGCGCGGGCCATCACCGTCACCGCCGGCGCGTTCACCAGGCCGCAGCTGTGCGAGATGTCCGCGCAGGTGGCCGATCTGGCATTGCAGACCTTGAAAGCACGCAATTAGGGAGGGCGCCGTGAACGTTTCCGACCTCGCGGGCAGGCTCCGCGATCTTCGGTTCGAGGGCTACACCGACACCGGGATCGCGACCGAGATCGAACGCTTCCGCAGCGGCGACGGCACCGGCAGCATCGGCATCGCCGTCGACGCGCTGAAGTCCGTCGCGACCGCGCTCGCCGACACCGACAAGACGTTGCGTGACGAGCTGGGCAGGCTCGGCGTGGAATGGCAGAGCGAGGCGGGTGGCGCCGCCGGCGAGGTGTTCACCGAGCAGGCGGGCTTCTCCCAGGACGCGAACTCGAAGGTCTCGCACTCCGCGGAGATGATCTTCGCCCAGGGTGAGGCCTTCAACCGGACGCTGCACAAGCTCCCCGACCCGGAAGTGGTCCGGAAGGGCGCGGGCGGGTTGACCCTCGGTGACGTCGTGTTGAGCCTCATCGGGTTCGAGACCGACCACGCGAAGAGCGTCGGCGCCGCGAACAACGCGCGGGCGCAGGCGCAGGAGGCGTTGAACGACTACGCGAAGACGAGCGGCGAGAACCTGCTGTCGACCGACACCCTGGCCGACCCGCAGGCGATGAACCTGACCCAGAACACGACCGCGGCCGGAACAGGCGGCGGTTCCGGCACGCTCGACCTCGCGGGCACGGCCACCGACCTGACTCCGGACGGCAGCGTGCGGCCCGCGTCGGCCGCCGTCGAGTCGAAGTACGTGCCGCCGGTCGTGCAGCCCGTCAGCAACCCGAAGTCGCCGTCCTACGACGCGCCGACCCCGGCCTACGGTGTCGCACTCGGCGGCGGCGCTCCGGCCAGGAAGACCAGCTCCTCGGCGCCTCATGGCGGTGCCACGGTTCCCGCGGCTTCCGCGCCGACCACGCCGTCGGGCACCTCGCGGCCGGTGCCTGCGCCAGGCAGCGGCTGGGTGACGCCGAACCGGCCCGCTCCGCAGCCCGAACAGGGCAGGCCGTCGTACCCGGTCACCGGCTCGCCCGGCTCTCCGCCGTTCGTCCCGCCGGGTACGCCTAACCTCCCGCCGGGCTCCCCGAACGTCCCGCCTGGCCAGTCCACCGGGAGCCTGCCGCCGAGCAACAGCACCACGTCGGCGCAGCCGGCGGGCAAGTCGTTCGGCACCGGCCCCGGCGTCGACGGCGCTCTCGGCAAGGGCCCCGGCTCTAGCTCGGGCCCCGGCGTCTTCGGTGGCGTCGGCGGTGGCCAGGCTGGAGGCGACCAAGCTCTCGGCAAGGGGCGCTCGGTCGGCACGGGACCGCAGGCACCGCTGGCCGCCGGAAACGAATCCGGCCGCGGCTTCCCGGCCGTCCCGAAGATCACCGGCCCGGCCGCGGGCGACCTGGGAGCCGGTGCCGCCGCGCTCGGCGCCGGTGTCGCGGGCGGCGCGCTGAGCGGCGACAAGGAACGCGACCGCCGTCCCCGTCAGGAAGGCGGTGGCGTGAAGCCGACCCGTCAGCTGCCGATCGGCGAGCTTCCCGAAGAGGAGGCCATGCGGCGCTCCGAGAAGATCGGCGCGAAGCAGCCGAAGGCCGAGTCGAAGTTCATGGAGCGCGCGGCCACCCAGGACGTCGAAGAGGACGCGGAGCACATCCGCCGCTACGGCGTCGACGACAAGGACCTGTTCACCGACGAGCGCATGGTTTCGCCCGACGTCATCGGTGACCACGGCAACTCCGAAGCGCGCTGAACCTGTGCCGAACGACAACGGCAGCCTGGTGCTGTCCGCACTCGAGTTCGAAATGCTCTGGGAAGCCGAACGGCTGCCCCGCCGCCATGTCGCACTCGACGTGCCGAGCCCCGGAACGACCCATACGGAGCGAGCGGCACTGATCGAAGAGGCCTGGGAATCCCTGCGCGAGCGTGGCCTCGCGCGGGGGCACCAGGCGTCGGGTGAGCTGGTCGACATGCTGAACCTGTTCGCGCACCCCCGCGTCGCGATCGACGTCTGGGTGTGGACCGACCGCGAGATCAAGGGCCAGGCCGTCAGCGTCGGCAACCAGGCGCTGCTCGGCGTCATCGACTCCGGCCAGGTGTGGCTGATCCCCGCCCGCGAAAGCTCCCTCGCCGAGGCCGCCGTCTCGGTCGCGGGTGACCTCGGCCCCGGCGTTGGCCAGTCGATCAGCATCCCGCACGACCTGCTCCGCGACGCCGACGCCGCCGCCCGCGGCGACGCGAAAGCGATGGTGACCGCACTGGAAGACCTGGACGTCCCGCTGTGGCAGGCCCAGGAAGTGGCGGGCATGCTGCTCGGCCAGGAGGCCTGCGGCCAGTTCGGCGTCGAACGCGCGGGCCGCGACGGCCGCCCTCGCCGCGCGGACAGCGTGGTCGCCTTCTACGACACGGACGCGGGGCGATACCTGTTCCAGGTCGCGCGGAACCGGGACGGGCGGGACTGGGCGACCATCACCCCGGCGGACAACCAGCTGCTGGCGACGAGGATCCGGGAAGTCTCCGACTTCTGAGTCAGGGCTTGGGAAGCTTGGTGATCACGAGCTCGGCGAGATCCTTGGCTCGTTTGCAAGCCTCGTCGACCGTGATCTTGCCATCGTGGCTGTTGACCCTGACCCGGAGTTGTTCGAACGACTCCCGGGCCGTTTTACGATGCAGCCAGGTGACCGAGCACGAGTCCTCATCACGTTCTTCGAGCGCACGAACGCCCGCCACGTCGAGGATGTTCTGTCCTTCCATCTGTCCCGTCGGCATGCTCACGTTGAAGGGGCCGACCACGTACGAGGACGTGCCTCGCCAAGTGCACTCGTGAAGACCGTCGGGATCAGCCGTCAGCACCTCGCCCGCGAGGCTCTCCACTTCGTCCTGCCTGATGAACGTGCACGGATCGAAGTTGAGGAAACTTTCCTTGGGAAAGGTCTCGATGTCTCCGCCGGTACGAAGTTTCTTGATGGCGGCGGTGAGCAGTGCCTGCGTCGACGAACATCCGGCTTCGTCGGCCCGGAGGTTCCACGCGTGAATCGTCAGGGCGCTGTTCGCGGGATTGGTGACTGTGATGGTGCAGGTATTATCGATGAATTTGGTGGCTTCGAGGCCTTCGATGGTCAATCTTGTCGCACCCGGTTTGGCCACTTTTTCTGGCCGAGGTTCAACGTTATCAGGTGAGGCTTCGAGGGGTTGGCAGGGTCTGTTATCGAGTACGCGCATTCTTCGAATTTGACGCTGTTTTCGATTCGTTCGAGCGACTGCCCAGCCGCCGCCAGGTCCGTCTCTCCGAGGAGGGTGCAAGGGTCCACCTTCCGCAGCGATACGGGATTGAAAGGGTCCGGTGGCGGCAGTGGCGGGGAAGCACTCGTAGAGGACACCCCTTGGCCGGTTTCCTGCGAGGTCGACCTGTTGAGTGAAATGACGACCGCGGTCGTTACGCCCAGAAGGATGACGAGGCACAGGGCGATGACGAGAGCTGCTCGTCCACGTTTTTTCGATTGGGTGTTCTCGTTCGGTGTTTCCTCTACGGGCGTCGGCAGAGACAAGGCCTGATTCACCATTGCTTTTTGCGCCGCGATCGACGCGTGTACCACCGGAGGCCAGGGACTCGCGCTCGGCGTGACCGCACCCAGGAAGTCCAGGATCTGTGCCGGCGTCGGCCGTGCCGCGGGATTCTTCGCCAGGCATGGTTCCGCGAGGCGCCGGACCGCGGGGTGCAACCTCCGCAGGTCGGCTTGGCTGTGGACGACGTTGTAAAGAGTCTGGGGAGTGGACGTGCCTGCGAATGGGCTTTGCCCGGTCGCCGCCATGACCAGGAGGGCGCCAAGTGAGAAAACATCACTCGCCGTAGTAACCGGGTGTCCGTTGGCCTGTTCCGGGGACATGAACCCAGGCGAGCCGATAATCGATCCGGTATGTGTGATGTCCGTTTCACCCTCAGCCGCACGGGCGATGCCGAAGTCGATGACCCGTGGTCCGTCGTCGGTCAGGATGACGTTGCTGGGCTTCAGGTCGCGGTGAACGAGCCCGGTGCGGTGGATCTCCGTCAGCGCGGACGCGAGGCCGACCGCGAGGAACCTCAGCGAGTCTGGCGGTAATGGCCCGGCGGCGTCGACGGCCTCCTTCGGCGAAGGGCCGGGGACGAAGACGGAGGCCAGCCAAGGCGTCGGAGCGTCGGGATCGGCGTCCATGACAGCGGCTGTGTAGGCGCCCGAGACCATCCGCGACGTCTGAACTTCGCGCCGGAACCGCGAGCGGAACCCCTCGTCGTGGGCGAATCCCGGATGGACTTGCTTCAAGGCGACGAGCCGACCGTCCTGCGACGCCCCCAGAAGGACCCTGCCCATGCCGCCTTCGCCCAGCGCCGCGATAAGGCGATAGCGCCCGATTTGCCGGGGTTCACCCGGATTCAGCGGTTTCACAAAGTCTTACCTCCCCGGACGCATGCTACAAAGCATGTGCGAGAGGTCGCATGCTCATCGGCGGGTGGAACTTGGCGTGGAAGCGCACACGGCTCGCTGTCGAGGTCTTAAAGTATGCGCGGGAACCGTCCTGATCGGCCGCGCGTCTGACCAGGCGGATACGAGTTTTCCGTGAAGGGGATGACGAACCGTGCCTGTGTACGACCCGGATTCGATGGGGATCGCCGCCGGTCAGGTGGAGAAGCTCAAGGACGAGTTCGAGAAGACCAAAAAGGGCGTCACCGGTATGGATGACGAGAAGGAAAGCCCCTTCGGCGGAGTGGACGAGCACGGCGACGCACACGGTGCCGTCGGCAAGTTCAAGCAGGGTGTCCACAACGAATTCGACTCCGCCGGTCAGCTGATGGAGGCCACGGCCTTCGTGCTGCGAAAGGCGGCAGGGCTGATCAAGGAGACCGAAGCGGTCCACGTGGACAACTTGAAGGTGCACGGGGAGCTGTGACGATTCGGCCGGTCTGTGGGCCGGAGAGCAAGGGGGCTTGAGCAGTGGGTTTGAACAGTGCCGGCGCCGGCACACCGGACGGCTGGAGCGAACTGGTCAAGAAGGCTGATCAGATCAAAAACGTGAACCTCGCCGCCATTGAGAACGCCTCGAAACAGTTCAAGACCGCCGCTGACAACGCGGGTGACCACAGTGCGGCGTTGTCGAGTTCGACCGAAGCGTTGAACGGCGGTGTCTGGGTCGGGCCCGCCGCGGACGAGTTCTTCGAGTACGTCAAGTCGATCACCAAGGCCGGGAAGAACGTCGAGGAGCAGTTGGGCAAGGTCGTGGACGACCTCGATCGCGTCCACACCGATCTCGGCAACGTCAAGACCCAGGTCGCGAGCGTCTACGAGGAAGCCGAAGCGGCGGTCAACAAGCGGAACGCCACGGCTGAGACGGACAAGAACGCGGCGATTCAGGCCGCCGCGCAGGCCGAGAAGGATCACAAGCCGGCGCCGAGCCCTTCAGCCGACGAGATCATCCAGAAGGCCAAGACCGACATCAACGGCATCGCCAGAGATGCCGACGGCCGGGTCAAGGGCCTGCTCGACCAGGCCAACCAGATGATCCAGAAGTCCCAAGCACTGATGAAGAAGGACATCGAGGGCGGCTACTCCAAGGTCCCGATGCCCGGCAAGGACGGCAGCGTCCCCAAGCGCACCGGCGGTCTCCACGCCGGCGGCGGTGGTGGTGGCGGTGGAGGAGGCGGCGGTGGCGGTGGGGGCGGCGGCCTCGGGTCGAGTGGCGGTCCGCCGTCGACGACGCCGCCGGGCAACGTCCAGCAGTGGATCCAGGAAGCCATCAAGATCCTGCAAGCGGCCGGTATCCCGGTGACCGAAGCCGACATCAACAAGATCTGGACGATCATCGAGAAGGAGTCCGGCGGTAACCCCAACGCCATCAACAACTGGGACTCCAACGCGGCGAAGGGTACCCCGTCCAAGGGGCTGATGCAGTGCATCGACCCGACCTTCAACGCGCACAAGCTTCCCGGGCACGACGACATCTACAACCCGATCGACAACATCATCGCGGGCGTGCGGTACACGTTCTCGCGGTACGGCGGGTTCGAGGGGCACCCGGGCCTGAAGTCCATGGCCGGTGGCGGCGGGTACCAGGGCTACTAGCGCTGAAGTACATGAAGGCCCCCTTCCTTGCGCCTAGCGCAAGGAAGGGGGCCGTATTGCCTCATGTCAAGATGCCCGCCTGGCTTGAGTCGTTGCCTCAGGGAGTGATGCCCGGGGTGGGAGGGGGTTGCGGGGGTGGTTGCGGGCGGCTGATTGCGTGAGGAGTGTGTCTTGCAGCTTGGTGATGTCGCGGCGTAGCGCGGCGGGGTTGATCGGGGCGTAAACGCGGTCGAGTGCGGCCTGGTCGGTGTCGCTGACCGAGGAGGCCTCGCTTGTCCGCTGGTAGGGGGTCATGGCCTTGTCGTGCTTTTTGCTGACCTTGGCGCCGTCGCGGACCTTGGAGATGAGTTTCTGTTGGGGCATAAAGAAGTTCGTCTCCAGTCGCAGCAGCTTGTAGAGCTGGTTGAGGACCTTCACATCGGCGGTGGTGTCGTAGCGGGCGTAGCCGACCGCGTGCCGGACCACGGTCCAGTTCTTCTGCTCCACGTGGGCGCCGTCGTTGCAGTTGCCGGGCCGGGACCGGGTGAACGTGATCTTCCGGGCGACGCAGAAGTCCAGCAGCTGCTGGTTGATGAACTCCCGGCCGTTGTCGGAATCGATGCCCAGCACCGGAAACGGCATCGCCGCGGTCAGCGCTGTCACCGCGGCCAGCACCCGCACGTGCGCTTTGCTGCGCACCGCGCGGGTCTCGGTCCAGCCGGTGGCGATATCGGTCATCGTCAGCGTCTGGCAGTAGATCCCGCGTGCGTCACCGCCCTCGTGCGCCACCAGGTCGATCTCTACGAACCCCGGCCGTGCGTCGTCCCACTGCGCCCAGGTCCGGATCGGGATCTGCGACTTGAGCAACGACCCCGGCCTCGTCCCTGAGCGGCCCTTGATCTGCAGTTTCTTCCGCTCACCGGCCATTTTCCGGTCGATGGTCGCCGCGGAGATCGTGCTCAGCGCGACCGCGACCTCCTCGGTGATGTCGAGCTCACCGCACGCCCGCAGCCGCGCCACCAGCACCGGCAGGAACGGCGCCATCCGCTTACCGGCCGGCCCGCACATCACCTGCCAGCAGAACGTCAACGCCTCGATGACCTCCGGCCCATACCGCAGCCGCCGCGCAGGCCGCGACCGCACCGGCACCGGCACCAGCGCCACCCGTAACGCCTTGCGGGCGTGGTCACGATGCCAGCCGGTCAGCGCACACAACTCATCCAGGATCACCGCTTTACCAACCCGGCTCGCCGCCCGATACCGAAGCGCGTTCTGCCCGGTCACAGCCTGACGCTGGCTCATCGTCAATCCCATCCGTCACGATGAGCCAGCGAACCCCCACACCCCGGATCGCCACGCCGCTACACGGGCATCCAGTCATGAGGCAACGACCCATCAACCGACCCGCTACGCGGGCATTTCAGATGAGTCAACGCGGGGGCCTTCATGTACTTCAGGTGACCAAGGCGCCTCAGTAATCCTTCAGTACCAACGCGTTCGAAGCGTCTGTCAGCGGTCGCATCGCCGCCTTCATCACCCGCGAGCGGAACGGCAGATAGGGCAGCATCCGCATCGACTGGATCTGCTTCCACTGCGCGAACCGGGTCTGCTTCCGCTGGTTCAGCGAGGCCAGCTTCTGGTTCTGAAGCACGAAAGACCGAATTTCCCTTTCGTAAGAGGAAAAAGCCGCGCGGTGATCCTGATGGACGGCTAGCGAACCGGCCAGTACGTAAGCCCCGACGAGTGCCAAGCTGGTGCCCTGTCCCGAAAGTGGCGAAGGACCGTAGCCGGCGTCTCCGACGAGCGCGACCCGTCCCTCGGTGAACCGGTCCATCCGGATCTGGGTCATCGAGTCGAAGTACAGCTCGCTCGACTCCATTTCCCGGACCAGCCGCGGCACTTCCCAGCCCTGGCCGAGGAATCGGTCGGCGATGAGTTTTCGTTGCTGTGCAAGGTCATGCCGGTCGAAATCGAGTTCCGGCGACTGGAAGCCGAGCATCGCCCGGGCCTCCGTGTTCTGTCGCGCGCTGTAGAGACCGGCCAGTTTCCCCGGCGTCATGTGGAAGGTCTGCCAGCGGTCCAGATCGAGGAAGTTCGGCACGGTGAACACCGCCAGGTAGGTGTCCAGGTGATGCGAAAACTGTTTCTCGGCCCCGAAAACCATCGAGCGCACGGCCGAGTGCTGCCCATCCGCGCCGATCACGAGAGCGAAGTCCCGTGCCTCGCCATTGGCGAACGTGACCCGGACACCGTCGGCCTGCTGCGTGATCCCGGTGATCCAGTCGCCGTAGACGTACTCGACACCCTCCTGCGCCACCGACGCCAGCGTGTCCGTGAGGTCGTCCCGCAGGATCTCGACGTCGTCGCTGTCGGTGAGCCCGCCGGTCAGCGTGTGGTCGGTGACCTTCACCAGGGTCTTCCCGGCCCCGTTCACGAACGACATCCCCCGCATGTCCGTCTTCAGCTCCCGAAGGCGCCCGAGCACCCCCATCCGGTCGACGACGCCGAGCGCCGTGCCGCGGATGTCGACGGCGTGCCC
The DNA here is from genome assembly GCF_046269425.1 of Amycolatopsis sp. cmx-11-12. Classification (NCBI taxonomy): domain Bacteria; kingdom Bacillati; phylum Actinomycetota; class Actinomycetes; order Pseudonocardiales; family Pseudonocardiaceae; genus Amycolatopsis; species Amycolatopsis sp. cmx-11-12. The sequence continues at coordinate 19,187 of NZ_JADNQM010000046.1, forward strand.
GCCGACGCGCGGTGCCGGTGCCCGCTCGACGACGGTCGGCGCGAACCCGTGTCGCCGCAGCCAGTAGGCCAGCGTCGTCCCGGCGATCCCCGCGCCCGAAATCAGCACCTTCTGCATGTGAACTCCCCTGTGTACGCTGTTTTGAAGCACTGCGTACAACGTATGGTCGCTCCAGCGGAACCCCAGGAAAAGCGGCATAAAATCTCAGGTGTACTAGTGCGGTGAGCCGCGCGAAGGCCGATTCGACAGCAAAGCGCACTACGGCAAGGAGTCGACCATGACCGATCCGCCCTACCTGCGGATCGCCGCCGAGATCCGCCGCCGGATCGTCGCCGGTGAGCTGGGCGAAGGGGACAAGGTCCCGTCGACGCGCCGGATCATCGCCGAATGGGGGGTCGCGATGGCGACCGCGACGAAGGTGCTCGCGACCCTCAAACGGGAGGGCCTGGTCATCGCCAAACCCGGCGCCGGGACGGTCGTCGCGGGCCGCACCCGGAAAGTCGCGCCGAGAACCGAGGCGGAGCTGTCACGCGAGCGGGTGGTGAAGGCCGCGATCCGGATCGCCGACGCCGAGGGCATCCGCGCGCTGTCCATGCGCCGCGTCGCGTCCGGTCTCGGCGTCGCGACGATGGCGCTTTATCGCCATGTCACTGCGAAAGAAGAGCTGATCCTCGAGATGGCGGACGTCGCGCTCGGCGAAATCCGCTTCCCGCCCGACCCGCCATCCGGCTGGCGGGCACAATTGGAGCTGATGGCCAGGGCCCAGTGGGCCTTGTTCCGGCGGCACCCCTGGCTCGCGCAGGCGCTCTCGATCACTCGCCCGCAGCCGCTGCCGAATCTGCTGCGCCACGCCGACTGGGCCACCCGCGCCCTCGACGGCCACGGCCTCCCGTCGTCGACGATCATGTACGCGCACATCACGATCTTCAACCACGTCCGCGGTATCGCCCTCAACTTCGAGGCCGAGGCCGAGAACGAAGCCGGAACGGCGGTCACGGCCGACGCCTGGCTCGCCGAGAACGAGCCGATCCTCTGGGACCTGGTCTCCGAGGGCCGTTTTCCGAGCTTCGCTGGCGTCGTCTCGCGCGCCCCGTTCGACTACGACCTCGACACGCTCTTCGAGTTCGGCCTTCAACGTCTCCTCGACGGCTACGCGGTTCTGCTGGCGAAGGCGAGTTAGCCTCACCCCATGTCCTTCCCTGGCCCAGCCGCACGTTCCGACGTCCCGCCGTTCCACGTCATGGACGTCCTTTCGGCCGCGCAGGCGCGGCAGCGCAGCCACGGCGACTTGATCGCGCTGGTCGCCGGTCAGCCGTCCGCTTCGGCGCCCCAGCCGGTGCTCGAAGCGGCGCAACGAGCGCTGAAGGAGCAGTACCTCGGCTACACCGTGCAACTCGGTATCCCCGAACTGCGCGAAGCCGTGGCGGCGCACTACGAACGCAAGTATTCGGTCGAGGTGAGCCCGCAGGACGTCATCATGACGACCGGTTCCTCCGGCGGCTTCCTGCTGTCATTCCTCAGTGCCTTCGAGGCGGGCGACCGCGTCGCGATGGCACGACCGGGCTATCCGGCCTACCGCAACCTGTTGAGGGTGCTCGGCTGCGAGGTCGTCGAGTTCGCCACCGGACCCGAGACGAACTTTCAGCCGACCGTCGCACTGCTCGATGAATTGGGGCCGGTCAAGGGACTCATCGTGGCGAGCCCCAGCAATCCCACCGGCACCGTCCTGCCACCGGGTGAACTCGCCGCGATCAGCGGCTGGTGCGCGTCACGCGGCGTGCAGTTGATCAGCGACGAGATCTACCACGGGATCTCGTACGGCGCCGGACTCGACTGCGCCTGGCAGTACGGGAGCGAGGCGCTCGTCCTCGGCTCGTTCTCCAAGTACTTCGCCATGACCGGCTGGCGGCTCGGCTGGATGCTCGCGCCCCAGCGGCTGCACCGCGCGATCGACGTCCTGACCGGCAACTTCACCATCTGCCCACCCGCGGTCTCCCAGCACGCCGCGATCGCCGCGTTCACCCAGGAGTCGTACGCCGAGGCCGACAGTCACGTCGAGCGCTACCGCGCCAACCGCGACGCGCTCTTCGCCGGTCTCAAGGGCATCGGCATCGACAAGCTCGCGCCGGCCGAAGGCGCCTTCTATGCCTACGCCGACGTCTCCGCGTACACGAACGACAGCCTCAGCTGGTGCCAGCGCCTCCTGGCCGACACCGGTGTCGCGATCGCGCCCGGCATCGACTTCGACCCGGTCGACGGCGGCAAGTTCGTGCGGTTCTCCTTCGCCGGTTCGCGCGAGGACATCGACGAGGGGATCCGGCGGCTCGGCGACTGGCTCAAGTCTCAGGGGGAACCCGGAATTCACCCTGAACGTTAGGCAGAACGAAGGCAATTACGAGCTCAGCCTGACAACCTGGACTCACCAGGCCCGTTTGGGCCCGGTGAGGCAATCGGAGGATGCCATGTTCTGGAAGATCGTCGGCGGGCTGATTCTGGCTTGGGTGGCCTTCATGGTGCTCGGGTCCGTGCTCGGTTTCCTGGTGAAGGCCGTCTTTTGGATCGCCGTCATCGGCGGTGCGGTCTTCCTCGGCACGGCCGCGTATGGCGCCATCAAGGGCAAGCGCACCCCGAAGCAGCTTCGCTAAGGGCTAAGGCTTACGCGCCACCCCGCCGAGCGACGTGAAGTTCACGGGCGAAAGCGGGGTGAAGCGCGGGCCGTCCGGCCACCACAGATGCGGGTAGGTCAGGCCGGGTTCGAGGAGGTCGAGTCCCTTGATGAGTGACTCGATCTCCTCGCGTGTGCGGTACAGCGTGTCGAGCCCGGTGCCGTTGAAGCGCTTCTCGAGTGACGTCGCGACATCGGCCGCTTCGGAGCCGTCGGCCGGGTTGTGCTGGTGCAGCAGCGCGACGAACGAGCCGGGGGCCAGCGCGTCGACATAGGCGCGGACGATTTCCCGCGCCTCGTCGAGGTCCTGGACGTGGTGGATGATCGCACACAGGATCAGCCCGACGGGCCGGTCGAAGTCCAGCCGGTGGGTGCGCGCGAGTTCCTCGACGACCTCGGCCGGTTCGGTCAGGTCGGCACCCACCATATGCGCGAAGTCGTTCGCCGCGAGCAGTGCGCGGCCGTGCGCCTGCACCACCGGGTCGTGGTCGACGTAGACGACCCGCGCCTCGGGGTTGTACCGCTGCGCGACCTGATGTGTGTTGTCCACGGTCGGGAAGCCGGAGCCGAGGTCGAGGAACTGGTCGATGTGCTCCCGGTCGGTCAGGTAGCGCACCGTCCGGACCAGCCAGTGCCGGACCTCCTTGGCCATGACCTTCGCTTCCGGCGCGAGGTCCAGGATCTGGCGCAGCACCACCCTGTCGGCCGCGTAGTTGTCCTGGCCGCCCATGAGCGCGTCGAAGACCCGCGCGATACTCGGCCGGTCGAAATCGACGGGCACGAACGGACGCCGGTCGTCTTGACCTGGCATGGGCACCTACCGTTGGCAATTCGGTTCGGGACGAAGCCAGCTTAGGACATCCGATTCACCGCGGGTAAGCGGATGAACGGTAAGGGTGATTATCTCCGCCCGTTCAGCCGAGTGCCGCTGTCGCGGTTTCCACGCCGAGCCAGCGTTCCGCCTTCATCCCCACCGCCCGCGCACCGTCCACATTGGACTGACGGTCGTCGAAGAACAGGCAGTCGGCCGGTTCGGCGCCGAGTTCACCGAGCAGGATCCGGTAGATCTTCGCGTCGGGTTTCATGCAGCCGAGATCGCCGGAGAAGAGCTTCACGCGGAACAGGCGTGCCCATTCCTGCTCGCGGACCCAGCGTCCGAAGGTCGACGACGCGTTGGAGAGCAGCGCGAGCGCGGCGCCCGCCTCGTGCAGGCCCTCCAGCAGCTCGATCACCGCCGGTTCCAGATGCGTCCAGCCGGTGACGTCGATGTGGGTCAGTTCGTCGGCGAAGGCCTTGTCGACGGGAACGTTCAGCGCGCGGCCGACGCTCTGCCAGTACTCGAAGTCCGAGCCGCCCGAGTCGTAGCGGACCCGCTCGGCCCAGTAGTGCGGCTCGAAGTCGGAGAGTTCGAGGTCGAAGGCCTTGGCCAGGGTCGGCAGCGCGTCGGTGTGCTCGCTGATGACGTCGCCGTAGTCGAAGACGATCCAGTTCATGTTCAGCCCCCGGTCTTGACGCGGTGAAGGGTTTCTTCGATGTCGGCCGCCGACAGGTCGCGGTGCACCACGAACCGGATCCGGCCCGAGCTGGGCAGCGTCCGGATCCCGAGCCGCGCCAGCCACGCCAACCGGCCCACCAGGTCGGGCACGGTGACCTGCACGATGTTGGTCTCGGGGGTGTTGACCTCCCAGCCGTGCTCGGCGAACCCGGCCGCGAGCCGGGTCGCGTTCTCGTGGGTCTCGGCCAAATCTCCGACGCGGTCCAGCGCGACCAGGCAGGCCGCGGCCAGCACGCCTGCCTGGCGGACACCGCCGCCGAGCATCTGGCGCATCCGCCGTGCCTCCTCGACGAACTCCGCGCTGCCCGCCACGACCGAGCCGACGGGCGCGCCGAGACCCTTGGAGAAGCAGGCCGAAACGGTGTCGACGCCGACGGTGAGGGCCGCGGGCGGGATTCCCAGCGCGACCGCCGCGTGCCAGATCCGGGCGCCGTCGAGGTGCACGGTCAGCCCCGCCTCTTTCGCCACCGCGACCAGCTGGGCGTGTTCGTCGGGCGGGGTGATCGCGCCGCCCGCCGTGTTGTGCGTGTTCTCCAGGCACAGCAACGGGGTGCGCATCGCGTAGTACGGCCCGCGCGGGAGGCCGATCGCGGCCGAAAGCGTTTCCGGTGTCGGCCGCCCGGGTCCGGCGTCGTGCTCCAACGGCTCCGGCATGCCACCGGCGAGCCAGGCGGCGGAACCGAGTTCGTCGGTGATCACGTGCGCGCCGCGCGGCGCGAGGAACCGGTCGCCGCGCTGGAGGTGGAGGCTCAGTGCGATCAGGTTCGCCATGGTCCCGGTCGGCGTCCAGAGCGCGGCCGGCATGCCGAGGAGGTTCGCGGCGCGCTGTTCCAATGCGCCGACGGTGGGATCGCCGTCGAGGACGTTGTCGCCGACCTCGGCTTTCGCCATGGCCTGGCGCATGACGTCGTCCGGCCGGGTCACGGTGTCGGAGCGGAAATCGATCGTCGAGGTCACGGTACGATCACATCACATCGTCCGGCTCGCCACGAACCTCCTCCCCGGCTGGTCCGCCGCGCCCGCTCATGCAACCGTGGACGCCCCCGGTTCCGTCCTACCCACCGACGAGGCAAGAGCGGAGACAACAACCGCGTGAACCAGCGCGACGAACAAGAGTTCGCGGAGTACTTCGCCGCGAAGCGGGACTCCGTGCGCAGGACCGCGTACATGCTCTGCGGTGACTGGCATCGCGCGGACGACCTCGCGCAGACGGCGTTCGTCGCGCTGCACCGGAGGTGGAAGAAGATCAGGGAACGGGCGGCGACCGACGCCTACGTGCGGAAGACGCTGGTCAGGGCGGCCATCGACGAGTCGAGGCGGCCGTGGCGGCGGGAATGGCAGACCGAAGAGCTGCCCGAACCGCCGCAGGACGGCTTCGACCTCGGCGAACAGGTCGTCACCAGGGAAGACCTGCTGGCCGCGTTGCGCGAAGTGCCCCCGAAGCAGCGGGCTGTGCTGGTGCTGCGGTTCTTCGAGGGGCTGGACGTCGGCGCGGCGGCGAAGACGCTCGGCTGTAGCGAAGGAAACGTGAAGAGCCAGACAGCGCGTGGGCTGGCGAACCTCAGGCAGGTCATGGAGAAGGAGGAGGTGACACGGGATGGACGAGAATGACCTGAAGGCGTTGTTCCGTGACGCCCCCGGCGACGCGCCGTCGCCGAGCTTCGACACCGCCGACGTCGTCCGCGCCTCGCAACGCGCCACTGCCCGACGTCGCAACGGTATCGCCGTGGCCTGTAGTGCACTGGTTTTGGTCCTCGCCGGAGTGGGCATGTTCGGCGTGCTCGGTGGAACCGAGCTCCAGATGGGCAGCGCTGCCAAATCCGACAGCGAGGCCGCTTCCGCGGGGCAACCCGGGGCGGCCTCCGCACGTCCTCTAGACAGCGGGGAGTCCTCGAACTTCTCGAACCCGCCGCCTCAGCAGGGGGGCGGCGGTCCAGAGAAGACCGGCCAGATGACGGCCGAAGGCACCTTCGGGTGCGACCAGGTGGATCGGGAGCTCGCCACCGCCCTCGCTGGCGAGCTCCCGGTCCCCGTGGATGTCGCCAAATCGACGCCCGGCGACATCTGTACGACGGGAGCCAGGTCGGCGGGGTTCCAGGTGCCGGGCGGCACGGTTTCCGCCGCGGTCTTCCCGGCGGGTTCGTCCGTCCCGGCGACGCCCACCGGCGCGTCCAGCGCACGGCGGACCACGGCCAAGGGATCACTGGTGGTCGTGGTGAGCCTCGGTGACGGCTCGGGCAGGCCCGCGTTCCCCGAGTCCGACGTCGACCGGTTCGCCGGTGTGCTCGCGGCCCGCTACTGACCGCGCCTGGCAAAATAACCCGTCATGACTGTCGCAGCGACAACGCCGAAGGGTGAGCGACGGCGCGCCGAGCTCATCGAGGCCGCCGCGTCGCTGCTGGCCGAGGGCGGGTTCGACGCCGTGCGTCATCGTGCGGTGGCCGAACGCGCGGGATTGCCGCTGGCCTCGACGACGTACTACTTCGACTCGCTCGAAGAGCTCGTCACCGCCGCCGTGGAACACCACGCGAAACTGGAGCTGGAGACCGGGCGGCGCCGCCTCGACGAGCTGGCGACCCGCAACCGCGGTGTCGAAGCCACCGTCGACCTGGTGCTGGACATGCTCCTCGGCCCGCTTCGCCCCGATCGCGAGGCCGACGCCGAAGCGGTCCTCCTGCGCTACGAACGTCTCGTCGGGACAGGCCGCCGTCCGTACCTTCGGCCCCTGATGCGGACGCTGTCCGCGCAGCTGTACGAACTGCTCCACGAGATCTTCGCGCGCTCCGGCACCCCGGTGGACGCCACCGAACTGGAACGGCTGGTCGCCCTGGTCGACGGCGCCGTGGTCAACGCGCTGATCGAGGTCGACCCTGAGCCCCGGGCCGCCGCCGCCCGGATGCTTCAGGCCGCTCTCACCTGACCGCCCCCCCGCAATTAGTCACCTACTTGCGATCGAGGCGAGACGTCACGGCGCGCTTTGTGGCGCGAGTAGGTGACTAATTGCGGGAGGTTAGTCTGGCCGCGTGACGGACAAGCCCCTCATCCCCAACGTGCTCGCCGGCCGCTACGCCTCGCCTGAGCTGGTCGAACTGTGGTCCCCGGAACGCAAGGTAGTGCTGGAGCGCGAGCTCTGGCTCGCCGTGCTCCGGGCGCAGGCCGACCTCGGCGTCGAGGTTCCCGACGGGGTCGTCGCGGACTACGAGCGTGTGCTGGAGCAGGTCGATCTCGACTCGATCGCCGCGCGCGAGCGGGTCACCCGCCACGACGTGAAGGCCCGGATCGAGGAGTTCAACGCGCTCGCCGGGCACGAGCACGTGCACAAGGGCATGACGTCCCGCGACCTCACCGAGAACGTCGAACAGCTCCAGGTGCGGCGCTCACTGGAACTGATGCGCAGCCGGGTCGGCGCGGTACTCGCCCGGCTCGCCTCGATCGCGATCGAACACTCCGACACGGTGATGGCCGGCCGCTCGCACAACGTCGCCGCGCAGGCGACGACCCTGGGCAAGCGGTTCGCCACCGCCGCCGACGAACTGCTCGTCGCCTTCGAACGGCTCGACGAACTGATCGGCCGCTACCCGCTGCGCGGCATCAAGGGCCCGGTCGGCACCGCGCAGGACATGCTCGACCTGCTCGGCGACGAGTCCACTTTGGACGAACTGGAGTCGCGGGTCGCGGCCCACCTCGGCTTCGAGCGGGTGTTCACCAGCGTCGGCCAGGTGTACCCGCGGTCGCTCGACTTCGACGTGCTGTCCGCGGTGGTCCAGCTGGCCGCGGCGCCGTCGAGCCTGGCGAAGACGATCCGCCTGATGGCGGGCCACGAGCTGGTCACCGAGGGCTTCAAACCGGGCCAGGTCGGCTCGTCGGCCATGCCGCACAAGATGAACACGCGTTCGTGCGAGCGGGTCAACGGACTCGCCGTGGTGCTGCGCGGCTACCTGTCGATGATCGGCGAGCTCGCCGGTGACCAGTGGAACGAAGGTGACGTCTCCGACTCGGTCGTCCGCCGCGTCGCGCTGCCCGACGCGTTCTTCGCGCTCGACGGGCTGCTGGAGACCTTCCTCACGGTGCTGGCCGAGTTCGGCGCCTTCCCGGCGGTCATTTCGCGTGAGCTCGATCGCTATCTGCCGTTCCTCGCGACCACCAAGGTGCTCATGGCCTCGGTCCGCGCGGGGGTCGGGCGTGAAACCGCTCACGAGGCGATCAAGGAGAACGCCGTCGGCGTCGCGCTCGCGATGCGGGAGCGGGGACTCGCGGAGAACGACCTCCTCGACCGGCTCGCCGCCGACGAGCGCATTCCGCTCGACCGCGGTGAGCTGGACAAACTCCTCGCCGACCGGATCTCGTTCACCGGTGTCGCACCGCGTCAGGTGGCCGCGATCGCGTCGCGTGTCGAGGCGGTCCTGGAGCGTTTCCCGGAGGCCACGGCTTACTCGCCTGCGCCGATTCTCTGACGTGTGAGCAGCCCCACCACGGGGCGTTCACAGAGTGAGACGAAGTTACTCGATCGGGCGAATTGCCTAATCTCGATCGCTGAACCCGGAGCGCCAGGCCGCCCATGAGGCGGCCTGGCGTGTTTGTATCGCGCCTTGGCGCCGAAACCCACGGAAGAAGCGATGAGATCCACGCTGTCGAGAATCGTCGCCGTCGTCACGGCGGGAGCGGCCACCCTCGCCCTCGCGGCCTGCGGGTCCGGTGACACCGCCGCGAGCGGCCAGAAGCTGCGCGTCGGCACCCTGACCGACGCGCCGCCGTCCATCTACCTGGAGAACGGCAACTTCACCGGCTACGACAACGAGCTGCTCCGCGACATCGCGAAGCGCGAGGGTTTCGAGGTCGAGTTCGTCGGCACCGAGTTCGCCGGTCTGCTGGCCGCCGTCGCCACCAACAAGTTCGACATCGGCAGCTCCACGATCTCCACCACCGAGGCCCGCAAGAAGACCGTCGCGTTCAGCAACGGCTACTCCACCGGGTTCACCACGATCGTCACCAAGAAGGGCGCGAGCCTCAAGGACGTCGCCTCCTTCAGCGGCAAGCGGATCGGTGTCGTGCAGGCGTCGGTGCAGGACGATTTCGCCACCGGCAAGGTCCCGGGCGCCAACGTCGTCCGCTTCCCCGACTACAACGCCGGTTTCGCGCAGCTGAAGGCCGGCGGTCTCGACGGCTGGGTCGTGCCGAAGGACATCGGGCACAAGTACCTCGACCAGAACCCGGATGTGCCGCTGGAGTTCGGCTACACCGTCGAGACCAAGGACACGCCGTCCGCGTTCGCCGTCCGCAAGGACAACAAGGACCTGCTGAAGAAGCTCAACGACGGCCTCGCGAAGGCCGTGGCGGACGGTACTGTCGCCCGCTTGCACGCTCAGTTCTTCAAGAACGAGCCGCTGCCGAAGGAACTCGAGCAGGGCGGCCCCGGCCTGCCCGTCCAGAACCCGGGGGTCTGAACATGAAGAAATCCCTGATCGCGACGATCGCAGCAGGCCTTGTCGCGGTGCTCGCCGCCTGCGGTGGCGGGGACGCCGCCGCCGACAAGACCCTCCGTGTCGGCACCCTGAGCGACGCGCCGCCGAACATCTACGTCGAGAACGGCAACTACACCGGCTTCGACAACGAGCTGCTGAAGGCCATCGCCACCAAGCAGAACCTGAAGCTCGAGTTCGCCTCGACCGACTTCTCGTCACTGCTGGGCCAGGTCGCGAACAACCAGTTCGACATCGGTTCGTCGGCCATCGCGCAGACCGACGAGCGCAAGAAGAACGTCGATTTCTCCAGCCCGTACAACTTCGAAGTGATGAGCATCCAGACCAAGGACGGCTCGCCGATCACCGAGGAGAAGGCGTTGTCGGGTAAGCGGGTCGCGGTCATCCAGGCGACCGTCGGCGACAAGTGGCTCACCTCGACCGTTCCCGACGCGCAGGCCGTGCGTTTCCCGGGGTACGCCCCGGCGCTGGCCGCGCTCAAGAGCGGCGCCGTCGACGCCTACGTCCTCGACCAGGCGATCGCCGAGTCGAACGTCAAGGACAGTGCCGACACGAAGCTCAAGGTCGTGAAGTCCTTCACCACCGACGTGCCCCACGGTTTCGCGGTGAAGAAGGGTAACGCCGAGCTGCTCACCAAGATCAACGACGGCCTGAAGCAGGTCATCGCCGACGGCACCTGGGTCAAGCTGCACGAGAAGTTCCTGCCGACGGCGCCGGTGCCGGACCAGTTCAAGGCGTGAGGATCACGATGAAGAAGTCACTCGCCGCTGTCGTCACCACTGCTCTCCTGGCGGTGCTGGCGGCGTGCGGCGGCGGTGAGGACGCCGGGGCGCGCACCTTGCGCGTCGGCACCCTCAGCGATTCGAAACCCAACGCCTATCAGGAAAACGGCGTGTTCACCGGGTTCGACAACGAGTTGCTGAAGGCCATCGCCGCGAACCAGAACCTGAAACTCGAGTTCGTCTCCACGGAGTTCTCGGCACTGCTCGGCCAGGTCGCCACCGGCAAGTTCGACATCGGCAGCTCGGGGATCTCCCAGACCGACGAACGCCGCAAGACCGTCGACTTCTCGGCGCCGTACAACTACCAGTCGCTCGGCATCGAGACCCGCGAAGGCGTCGGCATCACCGACGAGAACTCCTTGGCAGGCAAGCGGATCGGCGTCGTCCAGGGGACCGTGTCGGACAGCTGGCTCGCCTCGAACGCGCCTGCCGCGCAGGCCGTGAGGTTCCCGCAGGACGCCGCCACCCTTGCCGCGCTGAAGTCCGGCGCCATCGACGGCGCGATCTTCGACCAGGCGACCGCCGAGGACTACGCGGCGAAGAACCCGGACGCGAAACTCAAGGTGGTCAAGGCGATCACCACGACCATCCCGCACGGGTTCGCGGTGAAGAAGGGCAACACCGAACTCGCGGGCAAGATCAACGAGGGCCTCAAGGCGGTCATCGCCGACGGGACCTGGGAAAAGGTGCACCAGCGGTTCGAACCGAACGCGCCGGTGCCCGCCGACTTCAAGGCCGGGCAGCGATAAGTGAACGACTTCTTCACCACCTTCCTGAACTGGGACTACATCTGGGAAGTCTTCCCGGACCTGCTCAAGACCGGGCTGCTGAACACACTGATCATGTCGGTGTGCTCGGCGCTGATCGGCACCGTGCTCGGCATGCTGCTGGCCACGATGGGCCTGTCCAGCAAGGCGTGGCTGCGCTGGCCTGCCAGGGTGTACACCGACATCTTCCGCGGACTGCCCGCGATCCTGACCATCCTGGTGATCGGGCAGGGCGGTGGGATCCTCATCCCGTCGATGGCGCGGAACACCTACCCGCTGGGCATTCTGGCGCTCAGCCTGATCGCGGCCGCGTACATCGGCGAGATCTTCCGCGCCGGCATCCAGAGTGTCGAAAAAGGACAGATGGAGGCCAGCCGCGCGCTGGGCATGAGCTACACCAAGGCGATGGCGCTCGTCGTCATCCCGCAGGGCGTGCGGCGCGTGCTGCCCGCGCTGGTGAACCAGTTCATCGCGCTGATCAAGGACTCCAGCCTGGTGTACTTCCTCGGCTTCCTCGCCGAGCAGCGTGACCTGTTCCGCATCGGGCAGGACCTCGCGGCCAACACCGGGAACCTGTCGCCGCTGGTCGCTGCCGGTTTCTTCTACCTCGTGATCACCGTGCCGCTGACCCACTTGGTCAACTACATCGACAAGAAACTGCGCACCGGCCGGAAGGTCCGCGCCGATGACGACGATGGCGACGTGGAACTCCTGAACGCCGGAAAGGTGCCGATGTCATGACCGCAGCCGTGCGTTCGTCGAGTGTCGAACTCCGCGACATCCATGTCTCCTTCGGCACCCTCGAAGTACTCAAGGGCATCGACCTCAAGGTCGAGAAGGGCCGTACGACCTGCATCATCGGGCCCTCCGGCTCCGGGAAGTCGACGCTGCTGCGCTGCGTGAACCGCTTGCAGGAGCCCGACTCGGGCGACCTGCTGCTGGGTGGCGAGAGCGTCATCTCCGCCGACCCGGACGCGCTGCGCCAGCGGGTCGGGATGGTGTTCCAGCACTTCAACCTGTTCGGCCACCGCAGTGTGCTGGACAACATCACCCTGCCGCTGCGCAGTGTGCGCAAGCTCGGCAAGGAGGAGGCCGCCGAGATCGCGCACGCCCGCCTCGCCGAGGTCGGCCTCGCAGACAAGGCGCCGTACCGGCCGAGCGCGCTCTCGGGCGGGCAGCAGCAGCGGGTGGCGATCGCGCGGGCGCTCGCGATGGAACCCGAGGTCATGCTGTTCGACGAGGCCACCAGCGCGCTCGACCCGGAGCTGGTCAAGGGCGTCCTCAACCTGATGGCCGGTCTCGCCGAGCGCGGGCTGACGCTGCTCGTGGTCACGCACGAGATGGGCTTCGCGCGCGGCGTCGCGGACGAGGTCGCGTTCATGGACGACGGGAAGATCGTCGAACATGACGCTCCGGAGGCGATCTTCGACGCTCCGCGGAGCGAGCGGCTGCAGCGGTTCCTGTCCCAGGTGCTCTGAGCCGGACGACTAACCTGCGACTATGGCGAGAGTCGCGAAGCTGGTCTATTACCCGGTCAAGGGCTGCGCGGGGACGTCGGTCGAAACGGCCGACGTCACCCCGGCGGGCCTCAGGTTCGACCGTGCCTGGATGGTCGTGTCGACCGACGGCGAGTTCCGCAGCCAGCGGAAGCATCCGGTGATGGCCTCGATCCGGGCCGAGGTGCTGGACGAGGGCGCCCGCCTGCGGCTCTCCGCTCCCGGCGTCGAAGACCTGCTGGTCGAGACGGTCCCGGACGGGCCGCGGCAGCAGGCCTCGACGTTCACCTGGCAGGGCAAGGGCGTCCACCAGGGTGACGAGGCCGCCGAGTGGTTCTCTGACGTCCTCGGCCTGCCGTCGGTGTTCGTCGGGCTCGCGCCGGAGCACGAGCGCGTCACCAACGGCGAGATCCCCGGCACCGCCGCGTTCGCCGACGCGCACGCGATCCTGCTGACCTCCGAGTCCTCTTTGGACGGTCTGAACGAGCGCATCGCGTCCCGTGGCGCCGAGGCCGTGCCGATGGACCGGTTCCGGCCCAACATCGTCGTCGCGGGCTGGCCAGAGCCGCACCGGGAGGACGACGTCCGTTCGCTCACCGTCGGCGGCTTGGAGCTGGGCTACGCCAGGGTCTGCATCCGCTGCACGGTGCCGATGGTCGATCAGGAGACCGGGAAGAAGGCCGGTCCGGAGCCGATCCGGTCGCTCGCGGACTACCGCCGCGAGCCCGAGGGCGGCGTCTCGTTCGGGATCAAGATGGCGGTGACCGGGCCGGGTCAGGTGGCCGTCGGCGACGAGGTGATCGTGCACTCCTGGGCCGGTCCGAGCCCGAGCACCGACGCGGCGGAGCCGCCGTTCACCGCGACCGCGAGCCGTCCCGCCGAATCGGTGTAGAGCACGTTCTTCCCCGGCGGCACGGTGCCGAAGGTGTCGCCGACCAAAGCCGTCACCAGCACGTGCTCACTGCTGACCGAGACCGTGCCGGACAGCCCGGCCAGTTCGAGGTCGGCAGAGCTCGCGGCGAGCTGGACGTTGCCGAAGTGGTCGACCGTGAGCACCTCGGCCACCAGCTTGCCGGGGAACACCGCGACGAACGGATCCGGCAGCCGCACGAGGTTTTCGACGCGCGGTCCGAAACTCTCCGGTGGGACGCCGAGCGCGAGATGCGCCGCCGCCGGCGCGAAGACGTCGCGACCGTGGAACGTCGAGGACGTCACCGGAAGGCGGTATTCCGGGGCCACGAGTTCGTACGCGGCTATCACCCCGGTGAGTGTTTCGGCGGCCGGAATGAGGAGTCCGTTGTCCGGGCCGACGAGGATTCCGCGTTCGGTGACCACCACGACGCCGCGCCGCGACGTGCCGACGCCAGGGTCGACGATGGCGAGATGGACGCCCTCCGGCAGATACGGCACGGTCTGCGCCAGCACCTCGGCGCCGGTCCTGACCTGCTGCGGAGGGATCCCGTGGCTCACGTCGATCAGCCGGACGGACGGCGCGATCCGGGCGATCACCCCATGGCAAGCGGCCACGAAACCGTCGCACAGTCCGTAGTCGGTCGTGAACGAGACGCAGTGGATCGGCATGATCAGCCATCATCCTTGATCGCTAGGGTGCAGCCGTGACGACGCTCGAATACCCGAAGATCGCCGCCGGCAAGGTCCGTGAGCTTTACGCCGTCGATGACGAGCATCTGCTGCTCGTCACTTCGGACCGGATCTCCGCCTACGACGTCATCTTCACCACGCCCATCCCCGACAAGGGGCGGGTGCTCACCGCGATGAGCGTGTTCTGGTTCTCCCAGCTCTCCGATGTCCTCCCCAACCATCTGGTCTCCTACGACGACGAACGCATCCCCGCCGAGGTCCGCGGCCGGGCGCTGCTGGTGCGGCGGCTGGCGATGCTGCCGCTCGAAGCCGTCGCCCGCGGTTATCTCACCGGCACCGGCCTAGCCGATTATCGCGCGCGCGGCACGGTCTGCGGGGTCGAACTTCCTCCCGGCCTGACCGAGTCCTCCCGGCTCCCCGAACCCATCTTCACCCCCGCCACCAAGGCCGATCACGGTTCGCACGACGAGAACATCGACTTCTCTGACGTCGTCGGGCAGCTCGGGAAGAAGCGGGCCGAGGAGGTCCGCGAGGCGACGCTGGCGGTGTATCGCCGCGGTGCGGAGCTCGCCGCCGAACGCGGTCTCCTGCTCGCGGACACCAAACTCGAATTCGGCGTCGATCGCGACGGGAACCTCGTCCTCGCCGACGAGGTCCTCACCCCGGATTCGTCCCGCTACTGGCCGGCGAGCGGTTACCCGGCGGGCAGGCCGCGGCCGTCGTTCGACAAGCAGCCGCTGCGCGACTGGCTCACCGGTCCGTTTTCGGGCTGGCACCGGCTCGAGAGACCGGAGCCGCCACCGCTGCCCGACGAGATCGTCGCCGCCACCAGGGCGAGGTACATCGACGCGTACGAACGCGTCACCGGCTGTTCGCTGGAGGATTGGCCCGCCTGACCAGCGGCGTTCACTCCCTCGTCAGTCCGACGCAAGGCCGGTCTGGCCCACTGGGCAGTGTGGACGCACGTTTGCTGGTTTCCCTGTCCGGCGTGACCACCCGGACGTTGCACCGCTGTGCCGACCTCGCGGCCGAGCTCGACAGGCGCAAGGTCCCGTTGTCCGTGCTCTACGCCGCTCGCACCGGCGAGGGCCCGGTGACCGAGTGGGTACGGACGCGCCGCGCTCGCGGCGATTCCGTCCTCCTCCACGGATACGACCATCGGATCACCCCCACCCACCGCGCCGTCTACCTGGGCAAACGCGCCGAATTCGCGGCACTGCCCGCACACGAGGCGCGGCTGCGGCTGATCGCGGCGAAGGCGGCGCTCGACACCACCGGCATGGCCGTCGACGGCTTCGCGCCGCCGCGCTGGATCGCGTCGGAGGGCACCGTGCAGGCCCTGCGCGAGCACGGGTTCGCCCTGTGCGCGGATCTTGTCTCGGTGCGGGACCTGGTGACCGGCCAGGTCCGGCGCGCGCGGGTCCAGGAGTTCAGTGGGCCTTCGCAGCGGACGGAGACCGTCCGGTGCTTCGCGCTGGTGCTGGCCGCGGCCAGGGCCGCGCGCCGTGGCGGGCTCGTGCGGCTCGGCATCGACGCCGCGGACCTCACCAGGCCGGGGCTGCGGCAGGCGTTCCTCGACGCCGTTGACGTCTCGCTGGAGAACCGCGCCTTCGGGGCCACCTACGGCTCGCTGCGGACACCCATCAGAGCTTGACCGGCTCCCCGACGTCGAGGACCTTGACCTCGGTGCCTTCCGGGGCGAGGTTGGCGAACAGGCCGTAGTGCATCTGCGGTCGCGCGAGGACGGCTTCGTGGATCGGGACGGCGAGGCGCGGCGACACCGCACGCAGGTAGTCGACGGCTTCGCCCGCCTTGAGCCACGGAGCGCCGGTGGGCAGGCCGAGGACGTCGATCTTCTGCTCAGGCACGAAGAACGAGTCGCCAGGGTGGTAGAACGCGCCGTGGTCGACGATGTAGCCGACGTTGGGGATCGCGGGGATGTCCTCGTGGATGATCGCGTGCTCGCCGCCGACGACGTTGACGCCGCTGGAGCCGATGTCGAAGGCGTCGCCGGGCTTCGCGATCTGGAACTCGGCGCCGATCTTCTCGACGGCCTCGGCGGAACCCGGGTCGACGATCAGCCGCGCGCCGGGGTTCGCCTCCAGCAGCGCGGGCAGCCTGTCCGCGTCGAGGTGGTCGAAATGCTGGTGGGTGATCAGGATGGCGTCCAGTTCCCGCTCACCTTCGAAACCCACCGAGAAGGCGCCGGGGTCGATCAGGATTCGCGCGCCCTCGGTCTCCAGAAGGGTGCAAGCGTGTCCAAAGTGGACAATGCGCATCAGGGTTCTCCTTCGCGGTAGGTCATTTCCAGCCTATGCCCGGAGCAGAGCGTCGCCAAGTTCGGTGCGCAGATAGCGCACTTCGCGGCCGCGGCGCCGGGTTTCGAGCAGGCCCGCCGCGTGCATCGCGGTCAAATGCGCGGAGATCGTCGGCGCCGAGAAGCCCAGTCTGCGCGCCAGCTCGGTGGTGCTCGCGGGTGCGTTGAGCGTCGTGAGCAGGGTCGCCTTGGTGCGTCCGAGCACCCCGGCGAGCGCGCCGGACGGGCGTTCGGGATCCGACCAGAGTTCGGCGACGCCGCGGGCCGGGTAGAGCAGCGACGGTTGCCACGGTTCCATCGTGATCACCCCGACCGACGGCCACGCGAAGACACCGGGGATCAGCACCAGACCGCGGCGGTCGAGGTGGACCCGGCTGCGTTCCTTCATCTCGATCACCAGGACGTCGTCGACGAGCCGCACTCGCGGGTGGACGTCCTCCAGTACCAACTCGATGCCGCCGGCGGCAAGGCGTCGCGAGCGCTCCTCGATGTCGGCGACGAGGAAGCGGCGCATCCGCGGCCAATGCGGCTCGACCAGTTCGGTCCAGGCGATCTCCATCTGGTCAGCGAGCAGATCCCTTGCCTCGGCGGGATCTTCGGGGAGTCCGCTCAGGTCCGCGTCCACTTTGGACAGTTCATGGGCGACCTGGCCCGGCGGCGTCCGGCGGATCTCGGCGAGCTGGGCGGTCGCGGTGGTCTCCGGTCCGCTCGGCGGCGGACTGAGGAAGTCGGTGATGTAGTGCCGCGCGCTCATCACCTTGGCGAAGTCCGTGATGGGCAGCTCCGGCAGCTTCGCGGCGGCCTCGCGCAGCCACGGCAGATGGCTCGGGTGCCCGCGGCGTCCGAACAGGGTCTGCATCGCGCCCATGGTCTCGTCGAGCGGGGAGATGCCGAAGCGGACGCGGTTGGCGCTCTCGGCGGTCAGGACCAGCTCGATCATCCGATTAGGCTATGCGCTAATCAATGGTCCTCGCCAGCATGTGTTCGGCAGGGTCTCCTGACATGACGTTGCTCCGTAATTCCGGGTATTGGCGCTGGTCGGCGGGGGTACAGCTGAACCGGCTGCCCGCCACGATGGCGCCGCTGGCCTTCACCGTGCTCACCACCGCGACGACCGGTTCGTACCGGCTCGGCGGCGTCATGATGGCCGTGTTCGTCGCCGCCGAAATGGTCGGCGCCGTGCCGACCGGACGGCTGCTCGACCGCGTCGGACCCGCGCGGGGGCTCGTCGTGATGCTCGTGCTGGTCGCTCTCGGCCTGTTCGTGCTGGCGGCGGTCGCGTCCGCCGGTGCTCCGGACCTGGTGCTGCTCGCGCTGGCGATCCCGCCCGGATTGGTCGCGGGCGGGCTGAACGGCGGCTTTCGGACGCTGCTCGCCGGAACGGTGACCGAGGAGGAACTGCCCCGGGCCGTTTCGGTCGACGCGATGATCCTCGACGGCGTCATCGTCGGCGGACCGCTGCTGGTGGCGCTCCTGGCGACGTCCGGCCCGGCCGTCCCCGTCCTCGCGATGGCCGTCGTCGCCCTGCTCGCGGCCCTGCTGGTACCGAGGCGTGCCGTCGTTTCCGGTCCACAAAGGACTATCGAGCATCAGTCGATCCCGGTCGCCGCTTGTGTCCCCTGGCTGATGGGGTTGTTCACCGTCGGTCTGCTGCTGTCGACCATTGAGGTCGGACTGTTGCCGCTCGTCCAGCGCCTCGGTGCTCCCGACTCGACGACGGCGATCGTCATCGTCGTGCTGTGTGCCGCCAGCATCACCGGGAGCGCGCTGTACGCGGCGCGGGGGAAGGTCGGCGATCCGCGGCTGTTCCTGGCCGGATTCGTGCTCGGCGGGATCGTGGTGTCGCTGGGCCTCGGCTGGGCCGGGCTGCTCGGCGGGGTCGCGCTGATCGGAGTCTGCACTGGCCCGCTGATGGCCGTTTCGTCGGTCAACCTGCAGAAACTGCTCCCGGAACGCCGTCGGGCGGAGGGGTTCTCGCTGGCTTTCACCGTGCAGGCGTCGGGATTCGGGCTGGGGTCGCTGGCGATCGGAGTGCTGCCGGTGTGGCTGTGTCCGCTGCTCGGTGTCCTCGCCGCCCTTGTCTCCTGTGTAATGCTGGTACGACGCCCCAGGCGAGCTATTGGCACGCCGTCAGTAACGTCGTAGCCTGGGCTTTGAGCCGAGACACACGGGAGAAGTCGATGACCGCAGTCCAGCCGAAGCCGACCGCGCACAGCGTGGGGGAGACCTTCGATTCCCTCAGCCCGGCGACCGACGAGGTAGTCGGTACCTACCCGGTGCACAGCAGGGAGGACGTCCGCGCCGCTGTCGCCCGCGCGAGGGACGCCGCCGAATGGTGGGCCGCGCTCGGCTTCGACGGTCGCGCGGAGCGTCTGCGCCGCTGGAAGGGCGTCATCACCCGGCGGCTGCCGCAGCTGTGCCAGGTGGTGCGCGACGAGACCGGCAAGCCGATCGCCGACGCGCAGCTCGAGAGCGTCCTCGCCATCGAGCACATCGCGTGGGCGGGCAAGAACGCGCGCAAGATCCTCGGCAAGCAGCGTCGCGCGGCCGGGCTGATGATGTCGAACCAGGCGGCAACGGTCGAGTACCAGCCGCTCGGCGTCGTCGGCGTGATCGGGCCATGGAACTACCCCGTGTTCACCCCGCTCGGCTCCATCGCCTACGCCCTCGCCGCGGGCAACACCGTCGTCTTCAAGCCGAGCGAGTACACGCCGGGCGTCGGGAAATGGCTGGTCGACGCCTTCAACGAGGTCGTCCCGGAGTGGCCGGTGCTCCAGCTGATCACCGGCTTCGGTGAGACCGGCGCATCACTCGTCGGCGCGAACGTCGACAAGATCGCCTTCACCGGATCGACCGGAACGGGCAAGAAGATCATGGCCGCGGCCGCCGAAACGCTGACGCCGGTGATCATCGAGGCGGGCGGCAAGGACGCGGTCCTGGTCGACGCGGACGCCGACCTCGAGGCCGCCGCCGACGCGACCGTGTGGGGAGCGTTCTCCAACTCGGGCCAGACCTGCATCGGCGTCGAGCGCGTGTACGTCCACGAGCGCGTGCACGACGAGTTCGTCGCGAAGGTCGTAGAGAAGGCGAAGGACGTGCGGGCCGGTTCGGACGCTGAGGCCCAGTACGGCCCGGTGACGATGCCTTCGCAGCTCGCGGTGATCAAGCGGCATATCGCGGACGCCCTCGAACGCGGCGGCAAGGCGTTGGTCGGCGGCGTCGACGCGGTCGGCGACCGCTATGTGCAGCCGACGGTGCTCGTCGACGTGCCGGAGGACTCCTCGGCGGTCAAGGAGGAGACGTTCGGCCCGACCGTCACCATCGCCAAGGTCCGCGACATGGACGAGGCCGTCGACAAGGCCAACGACACCAAGTACGGCCTCGGCTCCACGGTATTCTCGAAGTCGCGCGGCCTGGAACTCGCCGCCCGCCTGCGCACCGGCATGACGTCGATCAACGCGCCGCTCTCCTTCGCCGGTATCGCTTCGCTGCCCTTCGGCGGCGTCGGCGACTCAGGCTTCGGCCGGATCCACGGCCCGGAAGGCCTGCGCGAGTTCGCCCGGCCGAAGGCCGTCGCGCGCCAGCGATTCACCGCGCCGATCGTGCTGACCTCGTTCTCCCGCAAGGAAAAGACCGACGCCCTGGTGGCGAAACTGATCACCGTCCTGCACGGAAAACGCTGAACCACCCCCGTCAACCCCCACGTGTTATGAACGGACCGTTCATAACAAATTCTGTTATGAACGGTCCGTTCATAACACGGCCGGGAGCGTGAAAGGACCGGTCACGCACCCCGGATGAGGTCCGCGGCCTTCTCCGCGACCATGATCGTCGGCGCGTTCGTGTTCCCGCGCGGCACCACCGGCATCACCGACGCGTCCACCACCCGCAGCCCCTCCACTCCGCGCACCTTCAGCGACGGGTCGACGACGGCGTTCTCGCCTGTCCCCATCGAGCAGGTCCCCACGGGGTGGTACAGCGTCTGCGTCTTCTCGCGCACGTAGTCGGCCAGTTCGGTGTCGGTCAGGTCCTGCCGCTCCGGCAGGAACGGCTTGTCCAGGTAGCGCGCCAGCGGACCGGACTTCCCGATCTCGACCAGGGCACGCAGACCCGCCAGCATCTTCTCCATGTCCACGGACTCGGCGTAGTAGGCCGGGTCGATTTCGGGCTTCCACAAGGGATTCCCCGACTTCAGTCGCAGACGGCCCCGGCTCGCGACATCCACGAGCGTCGCCGCCGACGTGAAGCCCGGCACCGTCGGTTCGCGCATCCCGTTGTCGTAGAACAACGTCGGCGCGACGTGGATCTGCATGTCCGGCGGCGAAACACCGTCCGCGGCGGGGAAGAACGCGCCCGTCTCACCGATGTTCGAGGCCAGCGGGCCGCGTTTGGTGAGCTGGTAGCGCACCAGACCGCCCGGCGTCGCGGCGTCCACCAGATCGGTGGAGCCGCGGGTCGACCAGATGATCCCGCAGGCGGGGTGATCGTGCAGGTTGTCGCCGACGCCGGGAAGACCGGCCACGACGTCGATCCCGTGCTCTCGCAGGTGTTCCGCCGGGCCGACACCGGAAAGCATCAGCAACTGCGGTGAGTTCACCGCGCCACCGCTGAGCAGGACCTCGGTGGACGCGCGCACCGTCGTCTCGACACCTTTGTCCAAATAGGACACACCGACCGCGCGAGTGCCTTCGAAGACGACGCGCGTCGCCTGCGCGTTCGTCCGCACGGTGAGGTTCGGGCGGGTCAGCGCGGGCCGCAGGTACGCGTCGGCTGTCGACCAGCGGCGGCCTTTCTTGCACGTCACCTGGTAGACGCCGGCGCCTTCCTGCGACTCGCCGTTGAAGTCATCGGTGCGCTTGAGGCCCCAGGCAACCGCGGAATCGACCCAGGCCTGGGAAAGTTCGTGGGTGAAGCGACGGTCCTCGACGTTCAGTGGCCCGTCGGTGCCGTGCAGCGGCCCGCCGAGCCGCTGGTTTCCTTCCGCCCGTTTGAAGTACGGCAGGACTTCGTCGAAGCCCCAGCCCTCGGCGCCGTGCCCGTCGCGCCAGCCGTCGTAGTCCGCGCGGTTGCCGCGGATGTAGATCATCGCGTTGATCGAAGAGCACCCGCCGAGCGTCTTCCCGCGCGGCCAGTACAGGGTCTTGCCGGTGTGCTTCTGCTCGACAGTCTCGTAGTTCCAGTCGAACTTCGTCTTGAACAGCCCCGGGAACGCGGCCGGGATGTGGATCTCGTCGGCGTCGTCCTCACCGCCCGCTTCGAGCAGGAGGACCCGCGCTGACGGATCCTCGCTCAGCCGGTTCGCCAGTACGCATCCCGCGCTGCCCGCGCCGACGATGACGTAGTCGAAGGAGTCCTGATCGGCCACGGTGCCTCCTGCTGCTGCTCACCCGGTGTTGACGCTCCGCCAATGGGCCCATCTTGGCCCAGCGCCGCGCTCCGAGCATCCCCCAGTCGAAGGACCGGGGCGAGCTCAGTCGGAGTCGGGTGAAAAAGAGGTCACGCAGGGGCCGCCTTCGGCGTCGTCCTCGGTCTCGACCCGCCCCGGGTTCTGCACACCGTCCACGAGACCGGAGAGATGCAGGATCGTCTGCTCAGCGGTGGTCAGCACGTCGGCCTTCTCGACGGTGTACCTCGCCTCGTCGTGGATGATCTGCTGCACGCCGTCGCGCGTCGTGTCCGGCACTTTCTCGCAGAGCACGGACAACGCCGCCGGGATGTCGCGCGCGTTGACCGCGTCGACGAACTTGGTCCCAGCCTCCTCGCCGGTCTTCACGGCGGGCCGGGGCGCGGGCTTCGTGTCGATGCCCGGCAGCGGCTCGGGCTCGCCGCCGACCTTGGCGTCGCGCACGCACCAGCCGCCCTCGCCGGGGATCATCGCGATCCCGACGGTCTGGCCCCCGGTGGTGAACGCGGCCGAGTACTCCTGCGCCGCACGCTGGTGCGCGGGCGTGCTCAGCTGTGCGCCTTCGGAGACCGCCATCATCTGTTCGAAGGTGTAGGACCGCTTCGAGCGGATCGGGCACCAGAGCTGACTGACGCGCCCCCCGCCGACGCCGTTCACGAAAGACTGGCTCAGCTGCTCCGGCGTCGCGCGGGAGGCCGTGTCGGGTTTCGTCTTGAAGAACCCTGGCGTCACGAAGCCGGTGAACGCGACACTGCCCGCGATCAGGACGAAGACCAGCGTCAGCATGATCCAGAGCCAGGTCTTCGGCTTCCTCGGCGGCGCGTACTGCCCGTAGGTCATGCGTCAACCGTAGTGAAGTAGGCTCGGGCGGTACCCACGACCTGCGTGAATAAGGAGCAGCCTGCCGTGGCCCGAGTCGTTGTCGACGTCATGCCCAAGCCCGAAATCCTCGACCCGCAGGGGCAGGCCGCGCTCGGCGCCGCCGGTCGTCTCGGCTTCACCGGGATCGGTGAGATCCGTCAGGGCAAGCACTTCGAGATCGAGGTCGACGACTCCGTCGACGATGCGACGCTCGAGAAGATCGCCGAGGGCTTCCTCGCGAACCCGGTGATCGAGCAGTGGACCATCAAGCGGGTCGACGCGTGAGCGCCCGGATCGGGGTCATCACCTTCCCCGGCACGCTCGACGACGGTGACGCGGCCCGCGCGGCCCGCTACGCCGACGCCGAAGCCGTGCCGCTGTGGCACGCCGACGAGGACCTCAAGGGCGTCGACGCCGTCGTCGTCCCTGGTGGCTTCTCCTACGGCGACTACCTGCGCGCCGGCGTCATCGCCCGGTTCGCGCCGGTGATGTCGTCGGTGATCGAGGCCGCCCACAAGGGCATGCCGGTGCTGGGCATCTGCAACGGCTTCCAGATCCTGTGCGAGGCCGGGCTGCTGCCGGGCGCGATGATCCGCAACGCGGGCCTGCACTTCATCTGCCGTGACCAGTGGCTGCGCGTCGAGAACAACGACACCGCGTGGACCACCCGGTACGAAAAAGACGCCGAGATCCTCATCCCGATGAAGAACATCGACGGCTGCTTCGTCGCCGAGCAGGCCACCCTCGACGAGCTGGAGGGTGAGGGCCGCGTGGTGTTCCGCTACGTCGGCGGCAACCCGAACGGCTCGCGCAACGACATCGCCGGCATCCGCAGCGAGAACGGCCGCGTGGTCGGGCTCATGCCGCATCCGGAGCACGCCATCGACGCCCTCACCGGGCCTTCCGACGACGGTCTCGGCATGTTCTACAGCGCCGTGGACGCCCTGTCTGTGTCATTGGCCGCGCGCTGACTGTAATTTTGATCGCGCGCTGACGCGAACACGCCGAAGGGGCGCCGTTTCGTACTCGACTCACGTTGAGTGCGGAGGCGCCCCTTCATCGTGTTCACGTGGGCCTTCGGCCCGAAAGAGGGCGCGCGACGGGTGAAGTCTCCGTCGGGCGCGGGGCGCCCTTGGGGAGACGCGTTTCCGCCTACGCGCGTGTTATGAACGGTCCGTTCATAACAAATCCTGTTATGAACGGACCGTTCATAACACTTCAGGACGCCGCGGCCACCAGAGCCGCATAAGGCCCACCCGCCGCAAGAAGCTCCGCGTGCGAGCCCAGTTCGGTCACCCGGCCACCCTCGATGACGGCGACCCGGTCCGCCGCGGCCGCGGTGTGCAGCCGGTGCGCGATCGCGATCACCGTGCGCCCCTCGAGCACCGCGCTCAAAGACCGCTCCAGATCCCGCGCCGAACCCGTGTCCAGCAGTGACGTCGCCTCGTCCAGCACCAGCGTGTGCGGGTCGGCCAGCACCACTCGGGCCAGCGCCAGCTGCTGCGCCATCGCCGCCGGGACGGCGACAGCGCCCGCGCCGACCTTCGTGTCGAGCCCGTCCGGCAGCCCGGCCACCCACTCCGAAGCGCCGACCGAGGCCAGCGCGGCCAGCAGCCGGTCGTCGGACCAGTCCCCGGCGGGAAGCGTCAGGTTGTCCCGCAGCGTTCCCGCGAACACGTGGTGTTCCTGGGTCAGCAGCAGGACCTCACCGCGCAGGACGTCGTCCGGCAGCGACGACACCTCGGCCCCGCCGATCCGCACCGAGCCCGAGGTCGGCGCCGACATCCCGGCCAGCAGCCTGCCAAGGGTCGACTTGCCCGCGCCCGACGGCCCGACGATCGCCAGCCGCTCGCCGCGCGGCACTCGCAAGTCGATCCCGTGCAACACTTCGCGGTCCGCGTTGTAGCCGAAGCGCACGTCGCTGACCTCGATGTCCTGCCCGCGCGGAGCCTCGGAAACCACAGCCGTGGAGGCTGCCGGGCGCACGCCCAGCAGCCGTCGCAGCGACGCCCCGGCGACCTGCATGTCCGCGAGCCAGAACAGCGCCTCGTTCAGCGGACCGGTCATGACCTGCGAGTACAGCAGCATCGCGGTGATCGTGCCGAGCCCTTCCCAGCCGTTCGAGTAGGCGAGCAGGCCCAGCCCGAGCATCACCGGCACCGGCAGCACGTAGCTGATCTCCAGCGACGGGATCCACCACATCTGCAACGCCCGGATCTTGCGTTCGCCCAGCATCGCCTCGTCGAGGCCGTCGTGCCCGGCGCGCACGCGGCGGCCGGTCAGGTTCAGCGCCTCGGCGGTCCGCGCGCCCTCCGCGGTCTCGTGCGTGGCCGACTGGAGTTCGGACCACCGGTCCAGCATCCGCCGCATCACGTCCGGCACCCGTCGCTGATACCAGATGTTCACCGGCACCAGCAGCGGCAGCGCGACCAGCAGGCCGAGCGCCAGGAACGGCGACGTGATCACCATCGCCACCACGGTGAACACCACGGTGACCGCGGCGATCAGGATCTCGGGCGCGCCGTGCCGCACCGCGTGGTCGATGCGGCTGACGTCGGTGGTCGCGCGGCTGAGCAGGTCACCGGTGCCCGCGGCCTCGACCGTGCCGAGCGGCAGGTCCAGCGCGTTGCCGACGAACTCCTCGCGGTTGTGCGCCAGGATCCGCTCGCCGAACACCCGCGCGCGCAGCCGCGCCAGTCCCTTGAACCACGCCTGCGCGCCCAGCACGACCACGAACGCGATCGCGAGCCAGGTGATCGTGGTGGTGGTCGTGCCTCCGGCGACCTCGTCCACCAGCGCGCCCAGCAGTCGCGGCCCGGCAAGCCCGATCGCGGTCGCGACGCAGAACAGGCCGAGCATCACGAAGAACTCGCGTTTGTTGTCCCGCGCGGTCTCTCTGATCCATCGTCGGACGTCTTGTTTGTCTGCCAGCGGCAGCTTCTTCATGCTGTCATTTCCTTACCCCCGAGGTGGTCGTCGCGAACCCGCCGGAGGGCCTTCGGCCCGCCAACGGATTCGCGAGGCCTTCGGCCAAAGGCGGGCGCGGCAACTCCGTCTTCAGGCCACCACTTTCGTACTCACGACCACATCGGCCACATGTGTCCACAGTGGACTCTGGCTGAACACGACGGTGGTCTTGCCGCGCCGCAGCTTCGCGACGCGTTCGGTTATGCGAGCTTCGGTATGCGCGTCGACGGCCGAAGTCGGCTCGTCGAGCAGCAGGACGTCGGCGTCGGTCGCCAGGGCGCGGGCCAGGTTCAGCCGCTGCCGTTGACCGCCGGAAACCTCACGTCCGCGTTCGCCGATCACCTCGTCGACGCCGTTGGGCAGCGCCTCCACGATGTCCTCGGCGTCCGCCGCGTACAGCGCTTCGGTGATCTCGACGTCGCCAGGCTCGGCGGGGGCGACCTGCTCGCGCAGCACCCCGGAGAACCAGATGTCCTGGTTGTGCGCGTAGACCACCCGCCGCCGCAGTTCGCCGAGGGTGACCTGGTCCACCGGGACCCCGCCGACGAGGGCAGGTTCACTCGGATCGGTGAACCGCGCCATCCGCGAAGCCACCGCTTCGGCATCGGCCCCGACGTCGATCACGGTCAGCTTCCCGGCCTCGGCCTTGATCCCGGACGTCTCGTCGTACAGGTCCAGCGGGCCTTCCGGTAGCGGCAGCGGGGTCTCCGGTTCGGCGAGCGTGCGTTCGGTGGACAGCAGTTTGCACACCTTCCGCGCCGAAACCAGCGCGGCGCTCAGCACACCCGCGAACTCGGTCGCCGTCGTCACCGGAATCACCAGGAACACCGAGACGCCGTAGAACGTGATCAGCTCGCCGACGCCGATGGTGCCGTTGAGCGCCAGTTGCGCGCCCAGCCAGGTGATGACCACCGTGACCAGGCCCGGCAGCGCGACCTCCGCCGCCGAAAGCCACGCTTCGCTGCGCCCGACCTGGACACCGGCCGCCCGCACTCGCTGGCTGGAACGGCGGAAGCGGTCGAGGAACTGCTTCTCGCCGCCGACACCGCGAAGGATCCGCAGGCCGGAGACGATGTCCGCGGCCAGCGCGTTGACGTCGGTCTTCTCCTCACGCTGCTTCGTCTGGCGCTTCTCCAGCGGCTTCAGCAGCGGGCCGATGCCCACCACCGCCAGCGGCACGCCGACCAGCGCGACCACGCCAAGCAGCGGAGACGTCGTCAGCAGCGCCGTCGCGCACACGATGAACGCGATCAACGAACCGAAGGCCCGGCCGAGTACCTCGAAGGAGTCCCCGATCGGGTTGATGTCGCTGGTGGTGATGGCGACCACGTCACCGGTGGTGGTCGTGTCCCGGAGGTTCGCGCCCAGTTTCGCGGCGTGCTCGGTGGCCAGGCGCTGCGTGACCCCGGCGCCGTGGATCCAGCAGCCGTAGGACGCGAAGTGTTGCACCGTGCCCGCCAGCGTCTGCGCGATCCCGAGCCCGGCCGCCGAGAGAGCCCACAGCCAGACCGAGTCGCCGTCACCGCGTCCGATCGCGTCGATGCCGCGGCCGATCGCGACCGGCAGCAACGCGATCGGCAGCGACCAGAGCGCACCGCTGATCGCCGAGACGGCGAGCAGTCCCGGACGCGCGAGCATCATCGCGACCAGATAGCGCCAGGCGGTCGGCTTGGCTGGCAGCCTCAGTCGCGGAAGGGGATATGTGGCGGAAAGCACGATTGTCGACGGTAAGCGGATCACCGTCGTCGGCGCGACCGATTTATCCGTGGGCGACCGAGAGGTGAACATGTGGTTCGCCTATTCTCAAGGCCGTGGCGAACCCTGATGTGGACACCGTGACCAGCACCGACGTCGACACCACCGCACGCGCCGAGTCGACCCCCGAGCAGACCCAGCCGTACGTCGAGCTCGGCCTCGCCGACGACGAGTACGCCCGGATCCGGGAGATCCTCGGCCGCCGTCCGACCGACGCCGAACTGGCGATGTACTCGGTGATGTGGAGCGAGCACTGCTCGTACAAGTCCTCGAAGAAGCACCTGCGCTACTTCGGTGAGACCGCCACGCCCGAGATGAAGGAGAAGATGCTCGCCGGTATCGGCGAGAACGCCGGCGTCGTCGACATCGGCGAGGGCTGGGCGGTCACCTTCAAGGTCGAGAGCCACAACCACCCGTCCTATGTGGAGCCGTACCAGGGCGCCGCGACCGGCGTCGGCGGCATCGTGCGCGACATCATGGCGATGGGCGCGCGCCCGCTGGCCGTGGCCGACGCGCTGCGATTCGGCCCGGCCGACGCGCCCGACACCCGCCGCGTGCTGCCCGGCGTGGTCGCCGGAGTCGGCGGCTACGGCAACTGTCTCGGCCTGCCGAACATCGGCGGCGAGCTGGTGTTCGACCAGAGCTACGCCGGTAACCCGCTGGTCAACGCGCTGTGCGTCGGCGCGATGCGCGTCGAGGACCTGCACCTGGCGTTCGCCTCCGGCCAGGGCAACAAGATCATCCTGTTCGGCGCGCGCACCGGTCTCGACGGCATCGGCGGCGTCTCCGTGCTCGCGAGTGACACCTTCTCCGGCGACGAATCCTCGGGTGGCCGCAAGAAGCTGCCGAGCGTCCAGGTCGGCGACCCCTTCACCGAGAAGGTGCTCATCGAGTGCTGTCTCGAACTGTTCGCCCAGAAGCTCGTCGTCGGCATCCAGGACCTCGGCGGCGCCGGGCTTTCCTGCGCGACGTCGGAGCTGGCGGCCGCCGGTGACGGCGGTATGCACATCTACCTCGACCGGGTTCCCTTGCGCGCCACCGGGATGACCCCGGCGGAGGTGCTGTCCAGCGAGTCGCAGGAGCGCATGTGCGCGGTCGTCTCGCCGGAGAACGTCGAGGCGTTCATGAAGGTCTGCGAGAAGTGGGACGTCATCGCCACCGACATCGGCGAGGTCACCGACGGCGAGCACCTGGTCATCACCTGGAATGACGAGGTCGTCGTCGACGTCCCGGCGCACACCGTGGCGCACCAGGGCCCGGTGTACGACCGCCCGATCCAGCGTCCGTCCACACAGGACGCCTTGCAGGCCGACACCTCCGCGAAGCTGCCGCGTCCGTCCACTTCGGACGAACTACGCGCCGACATCCTCAAGCTGATCGCGTCGCCGAACCAGGCGTCGAAGGAATGGGTGACCTCCCAGTACGACCGCTACGTGCGCGGCAACACCGTGCTCGCGCAGCCGTCGGACTCCGGCGTCATCCGGATCGACGAGTCGACCGGCCGCGGCGTCGCCGTTTCGACCGACTGCAACAGCAAGTTCGTCTTCCTCGACCCGTACGAGGGCGCGAAGCTCGCGCTGGCCGAGGCGTACCGCAACGTCGCCACCAGTGGCGCGAAGCCGGTCGCGGTGTCGGACTGCCTGAACTTCGGCGCACCGACCGACCCTGGCGTGATGTGGCAGTTCGAGCAGGCCGTGCACGGTATCGCCGACGGCTGCGTCGAACTCGGCATCCCGGTCACCGGCGGCAACGTCAGCTTCTTCAACCAGACCGGTGACGTCGCCATCCTGCCGACCCCGGTGGTCGGCGTGCTCGGCGTGATCGACGACGTCACCCGCCGCATCCCGACCGGCATCGGCGCGGAGGCCGGGGAAACCCTGCTGCTGCTGGGTGAGACCCACGACGAGCTGGACGGCTCCGCCTGGGCGCGCGAACTGCACGGCCACCTCGGCGGCCGTCCGCCTCGCGTGGATCTGGCGCGCGAGAAGCTGCTCGCCGACATCCTCATCGCCGGTTCCCGCGACGGCATGATCTCCGCCGCGCACGACATCTCCGACGGCGGCCTGATCCAGACCCTCGTCGAGACCGTCCTCATCGGACAGTGCGGTGCCCGCGTCTTCCTCGACGCGGAGCAGGACCCGTTCGTGCAGCTGTTCTCCGAATCCGCGGGCCGGGTGCTGGTCGCCGTGCCGCGCACCGAGGAACTGCGGTTCACCGAGATGCTCACCGCGCGCGGCCTGCCGTGGCGCAAGACCGGGGTGGTGGACCCGGAATCGGGCTCGCTCGAACTCCAGGACATCACCGAGTTCACCCTGGACGAGCTTCGGGAGCCTTGGGAGCGCACGCTCCCCGCGCTGTTCGACTAAAGATGTCGTGAGCCACCGCAAGTAGTCCTCTACTTGCGGTGGGGCAGGAAGGCATGAGTGAGCACACGAGGGTGCTGTATTGAAGGCCACGCCAGAGCCATCCCGGGTGTCGCGAAAGCCACTTTCGCGACGTCTGATGTCCCGAAAGTGGCTTTCGCGACACGGCCACCGGCCAGTCGCCACTCAGGGCGGATCTAACCGTCCATGCCACTCACGACCGGCAGAGTCGTGCCGGGCGCGAACTTCGCGCCCTCCAGCAATGGTGGCTCCGCGAAGGTGGCCACGCTGAAGTCGACCGGCTTTTCGATGACCAGGCCGTCCATCTGCACCCGTCGTTTGAAGGTCGCCCCGGTGAGCCTGAGCTCGCCGTGGATCGTCGCGTGGTTGAGCGAGAACTTCCCGGCGAGTTCGGCGTTCTCGAGGACGAGGTGATGCAGCACCTCACTGCGATCCGCGCCGAACCAGCCGACCCGCCTCGCCGTCAGTTCCAGCTTGTCGATCCGCGCGTCGCTGAGGTTGAGCCCGAAGGTCGGACCGGTGGTCCCGGCGTGGGGAAGGATGTCGCGGATCAGCCGTTCGGCCGCGCGCCGGACCAGCCGTTCCCGCTCCGCGGCCGCCCGCTTTTCCGTGTCCCACTTGATATCACTCGGGAACTTCGGATGGTCGAACGGCCGCCGCAGGTAGGCGCACAGCACGTCGAGCACCGTCTGCCGGTACTCCGGCCGTGTCCTGGCGAGCCCCGCGAGCGAATGCATCGCCCCGACGCGTACCTGGTCGGCCTCGTTGCCCAGCAGTTCGATCGACTTGGCGAAGCGCTCGTCCGAGATCCTGCTGCGCTCGATCTCGTGCCGGTCCTCCTCGGTCCGCCTCCGCCGGTCGTTGAGCCAAAGCCCGTAGAGCGCGGCGATCGCCCCGCCGGCGAGGGCACCGGTCTTGAGCGCGTCACCGCGGCTCGTCGCGCGATCCGCGAGCAGCCAGGCGGTGACCCCGACCAGCACCGCGACCGACGACAGCAACGTCCACAGCAGCGGCGACCTGAGCAGGCGCCTCATCCGTCCTTCACCGTCAGCCGGGCACGGCCGTCGGACAAGGTCTCGATGACCCAGCCCGCCGGGAGTTCGTGATCCTTGGCCGGTTCCACCGTCGTGTTGTAGAGCGACACCGAGTCCGGCGCCTTGCGGAACCTCAGGTCGCAGAAACCTTCGAACCGGGCGCGCCGCAGATCCAGCGAGTCACCGAACTCGCTGTCGCCGAATTCCGCTGTCTTCGCGAAGACACTGTCCTTGAACGACGTCTCTCCCGCGAACACCGTGCCGCGGAACTCGGCGTCCTCACTGAACTGCACCCCGCTGAACCACGCCCGCTGCTCGAACTTGGCTTCATTGCACCGGAAGAAGCCGATCTTCTTCTCGTCTGCCGTTCCCGCGCCGGTCAGGTACACCGGTCCGAGGAACACACAGCCGGACAGATTGGTGCTGCTGTACAAACCCCCGTAGCGCAGCAGGAGCTTGCCGACCTTCCGTTCCGAAAGGTCGAAGTACTCCAGCACCGCACCGGTCAGGTCGAGGTCGTATCCCGGCGTGCCCTCGGAATCCGCGGCCGGAAGCAGGTCTCCGATGAGCCGCTGCGCGGTCTGCCGCACCTGGAGTTCCTGCTCCTGCTCCGCGTCACCGGCTTCGGGCAGCTTGTTCCCCGGACGTTTCGCCTCGCCTTCGTACCGTGGGTGCTTGTACGGCCGCCGCAGGTACGAGCACAGGATGTCCAGCACGGTCTGCGTGTAGATCGCCCGTCCGCGGGCCAGCCCGGCCAGCGCGTGCAGGGCCCCGACCCGCACCTGGTCGGCGTCGTGCCCGAGCAGCTCGACGGCTTTCGCGAACCGCTCGTCCGAGATCCGGTCCCGGTCCTGGTCGGCCCGCCGCAGTTCGAGTTCCTGCCGCTGCCGTTCGGTTTCCTGTCGTCGCTCCTCGACCCGGCGCCGCCGGTCGTTGAGCCACAACGCGTACAGCGCGACGATGGCGCCACCGGCGATGCCGCCGGTCTTCAACGCCTCGCTGCGGCTGGTCGCCGGATCGGTCAGCAACCAGCCGCCGACGGCGAGCAGCAGCACGAGCGAGACGATGAACGTCCAGAGCAGTGGAGAGCGGAGCAACCGCTTCATCTGCTCAGAATACGAAGAAGTTGCGGACGCAGAAGGACTTGTCCGGGTTGTCGTCCGAGGAGATCCCCGAGCCGCTCACCTTCTTGCCCTTGACCGTGCCCTCGATGTCACCGGTGATGAACCCGTCACCGATACCGGCGGTCGAGGTGACCTCCAGCTGCGACGGCGCCGGCGCCATGATGTCGATCGAGTCGCCCATGGTCGCCTTCATGTCCGCGCAGACCAGCGACAGCGCGCCTGCCTTGTCACCGGCACTCACCTTGGCCAGGAAGTCCTTGAGGTTCTGGACGCCTTTCGGGTTGCCTTCGGAGCCCGTGCCACCGCTTTCGGTGCTCCTCGGGCTGCTCTTGGGCGCGCTCGACTTCGGGCTGCTCTTCGGCGCGGAAGTCGGGGCCTTGCTGGACGACGACGCCGGCGGCGCGGCCGTGTTGTTGCCTTCGTCCTTGCTGAGCAGGAAGCCCGGCGCGACGAAACCGGTGACACCGAACGCGATCAGCACGACCACGCCGATCACGATCCCGATGATCAGCCCGGTCTTGCTCTTCGGCGGCGGCGCGGGCGGGCCGCCGTAACCCTGCTGGTAGCCAGGGTTGTTCGGGTCCCAGCCCTGCTGCTGCGCGTTCGGATCCCAGGCACCCTGCTGGGGCTGCTGGTACTGCTGGGTCTGATCCCAGCCCTGCTGCTGTCCGTACTGCTGAGGCTGACCGTACTGCTGGGTCTGGTCCCAGCCACCCTGCTGCGGATAGCCGCCGGGCTGCTGCCCCTGGGGATCTTGGCCATAGGGCTGGCCTGGCTGGGGTGGGTAGGTCATCGGTCTCGCCTTCCGTACTGGGGCCTGAGGCTGGAGATCAGACGGCCGACGGTCGGCGCTGGTTCCGGATCCGCCCGTGCCAGGGGTTTCAGAGGGAAGGTACCTCGCGCGTGAAAGCGGCTCCCGACGAGGCCGGGAGCCGCTTGTTCACGAAATGCGCAGCTCAGCCGTTGGCCAGTGCCTGCAAGCGGTCGTATGCGCCGTTGAAGGTGTTCTGGTCGAGCGGACTGGAGGTGTACTGCCACACGGTGTAGAAGCCCCAGCCGTACGGAAGCGCACCCACGGTCGACGCGTAGCGCGCGATCCACAGCGGGACCGTGCCACCGAAGTTCTGCGACGTGCCGACGCAGGTGCTCCACCAGCTCGTCGAGGTGTAGATGACGGGCCAGCGGCCGGTGCGTGCCTTGTACCGGTCATGGAACGCCCGGATCCATGCCCCCATGGATGCCTGGCTCAGGCCGTAGCAGGTGGCGCCGTACGGGTTGTACTCCATGTCCAGCGCGCCCGGCAGGGTCTTGCCGTCCTGGGACCAGCCGCCGCCGTTGTTGATGAAGAAGTCCGCCTGCGCCGCGCCGCTCGAGACGTTCGGCAGGGCGAAGTGATACGCGCCGCGGATGAAGCCCTGACTGTACGAACCGTTGTACTGCTGGGCGAAGTACGGGTTCTTGTAGCTCGTGCCTTCGGTGGCCTTCGTCCACACGAAGCGCTTGCCCTGGCCCCACCAGT
The DNA here is from genome assembly GCF_046269425.1 of Amycolatopsis sp. cmx-11-12. Classification (NCBI taxonomy): domain Bacteria; kingdom Bacillati; phylum Actinomycetota; class Actinomycetes; order Pseudonocardiales; family Pseudonocardiaceae; genus Amycolatopsis; species Amycolatopsis sp. cmx-11-12. Next base: position 52,899 of record NZ_JADNQM010000046.1, read on the forward strand.
AGGCCCAGTCGACATTCTTCTGGTAGCTGGCCACGTCCATGCCCGCGACGGTGGCGAGCACCCCGGCCTCGGGCTGCGGCTGCGCGGCCTTGGCCTTCGATTCCGGGGTGGAGGTGTCGCCTTCCACGCGCCGGATCTGCGATCCGATCGTGTGGTCGTTCTGCTGGAGATCCTGTTCGATCGACATGATCTCGGGGGACGGGGCGGCCGACGCCTGGACCGTGCTGCCGAGCAGGAGCAGCGCGGAGCCGACGGCGATGGTGATTCTTCGGGAAGTGCGCATTACGACAATCCCTTCACGGATAACCCTCGCTGAGGACGGCAACCTTGCAGGTGGTGGCCGTCCGGGCACGATTGTTGACGACGAGTGCCGGGTTTGTCACTAACTTCCGTGAAATTGGTACTACGCGTGGGTGATTTTCATTTCCAATTAGGTCAGGTTATGTGATCTTGTAACGCCCACTGGGGTGAGTGCTCAACCGACGGCCAGCGCGCGCACCCGGTCGACCGTCCCGTTGAACCAGTTCTGGTCGCCGGGCAGGCTGCCCTTGTCCGCGAACTGCCAGATGGTCTGGGTCTTCCAGCTCGCGGGCAGCTCGCCGATCTCCGTGTTGTAGCGCGCGAGCCACAACGGGTTCTGCCAGAAGGCGTTGCTGTTGCCGGTGCAGCGCTTCCACCAGCTCGTCGACGTGTAGATCGTCGGATGCCGCCCGGTCCGCCACAGATAGGCCTCGGCGAACGACGCCATCCACGCGACCATCTGCGCCGGCGTCTTGCCGTAACAGGTTTCGCCGTAAGGGTTGTACTCGACGTCGAGCGCGCCCGGCAGCGTCTTGCCGTCGCCGGACCAGCCGCCGCCGTGGTTGACGAAGTAGTGCGCCTGCGCGGCGCCGTCCGAGATGTCGGGGCGGGCGAAGTGGTACGAGCCGCGGATCAGGCCGACGCCGTAAGAGCCGTTGTACTGCTGGGGAAACCGCGGATTGACGAAGCCGGTGCCCTCGGTCGCCTTCACGTAGACGAACTTGGCGCCGGTCCTGGCGGCGCCGTGCCAGTCGACGTCGCCCTGGTGGCCGCTGACGTCGTGGCCGAGCGTCTGCGCTTCGCCGCCGTACAGCGGCCCGACGGCCTCCGCGACGCCTTCGTGCAACGCGATCTGCGAACCGGCGTAGTGCTCCTCTGCCCCGTCGTATCTGGGCCCGCTTTCACTTGCGACGGCGGGGGTCTGCGCGAGCAGCAAAACCCCCGCCGTGAGGACGGCCCCCCAGCCTTTTGAACACACTCTGCGACTCATCACGTCGCCACGATCCCCCTAGGAAAGAGAATCAGCGACTCGAACATCACCCGAAAGAGTGGCGTTCCGGCCGAATAAATTGGGCCGAGTGGGTTAACCGGGCCCTAACGACGCTCGTCCGAAAGGGCTTTGTCGAGGTGCTCCGAGGGGATGATCGCGGTGAGCCGGTCATGCGGATTGATGGTCACCGGATGCCCCGCGAGCAACGGCACCATGTCCCGGCCCAGCACCGCGCGGGCGTGCGGCCATTCGCGCGGGACCAGCGCCTTGGCCGTGTACGCGGGCACGAGCACCCGGCCGTCGGTGTTGTGGAAGCCGATCACCGTGCGCTGCACCGGGGAAAGGGCGTAGACGAACAGCGTCGAGTCGAGGATGACCCGCGGCAGGTCGGCGGCCGGGCGGTGGTTCGTGCGCACCAGCTGGAGCAGTTGCTCGAGTTCGTTGCGCGGCTCCGGGAAGCCGAGCGCCTTCGGCGAGGGACGATAGCGGTCGTTGGGGTGGAAGTCCTCGACGATCTCACCCGCGCCGTTCACCGGGTACGCGCCGACGACCGCCCAGGACGGCACCGGGCCGTCGGGATCGAAGGCCTCGTCGATGACATACAGCCAGCTGTTCGGGTTGGCCTTGGCGTTGGCGCGCATCTCTTCGGTGATCTTCGGCTTCCCCGGTTTCAGCTTGCCCGCCGGGCTCGACGCCAACCGATCCGCCTCGTCCCGCTGCGCCATCGCCATCCCCACGTTCCGGGTGCCTGAAGGTTTGTTCGCGCTCACTCTACTGTTCTCCCATGGCCTCTTCGCGTTCGGTCGACCCCGCTGAGTTACGTGCCGCGATCACGGCGATTTCCCCCTGGTTGAGCGGATCCGGGCCGGATCCGGCCCGTCCCGACCTGGCCGCGGCGGTGCGGCTGAGCCTGCGGACATTGGCCGCGGACGCGCCGGGGAAGAGTGTCGAAGTGCGGGTGCCGCCGTTCGCGGCTGTGCAGTGCGTCGAAGGATTGCGGCACACGCGCGGGACGCCGCCGAACGTCGTCGAAACGGATCCGCGCACGTGGCTTGAACTGGCGACCGGGCAGCTCGGCTGGGCCGACGCCGTCGAGTCGGGGCGGGTCACCGCCTCCGGGAGCAGGGCCGATCTGGCCCGCTGGCTGCCCTTGGTCCGCCTCTGAACCCTGGTCCGGATGTTATGAACGGACCTTTCATAACAGGATTTGTTATGAAAGGTCCGTTCATAACACGCGTGGGACGGGGACTTACTTCTTCCGGCCGATCCCGCCGGAGATCGTCCGCTGAGCCGTGTTCAGCTCCTTGATCCGCGGACCGTCCGGCCACCAGTCGGCGCACAGCTGGACGCCGGGCTCGACCATCTCGAGGTCGTGGAACAGCTCCTCGATCTCGGCCTTGGTGCGGAAGGTGCCCGAACCCATCGGGCTGTGGATGAAGAATTCCTCCATCTTGCGGGCGATCTCGGACAGCTCGTCCTGCGGGTCGGAGAAGTGCGAGATCGCCACGTACGAACCCGAAGGCAGCGCGTCGATGTACTTCTTCATGATCTTGGCCGGTTCGTCGTGCGGCCCGTTGTAGTGGTGCAGGGTCCCGAGCTGCAGCAACGCGATCGGCTGCGTGAAGTCGATGTGCCGCCGGATGTCCGGGTTCTCCATGATCCGGTCCGGCTCGAAGATGTCGTCCGAGACGAAGTGCGTGTTCTCGTTCTCTTCGAGCAGGGCACGCCCGTGCGCGAGCACGACCGGGTCGTTGTCGACGTAGACGACCTTGATCTCCGGGTTGATCCGCTGCACGACCTGGTGCGTGTTCTCGGCCGTCGGGAGGCCGGATCCGAGGTCGAGGAACTGGGTGATGCCCGTCTGGCTGGCGAGGAACCGACACGCGCGGATCAGGAAGCCGCGGTTCTCGGTCGCCAGGTCCTGCGCCTCGGGGGCGGCCTGCTGGACCTTCCGCAGCACTTCCCGGTCGATCTCGTAGTTGTCCTTGCCGAGGAGGAAGGCGTCGTACACCCGGGCGATGCTGGCCCGCGTCGGGTCGACACCCACAGGCACTCGTTCCGTCCGGGGCGGGGCGTCGGGCATCTTGAACCTCACAAAACTGTGTCGGAAGTCTCGGGCTCTACGTAGAGTAGAACCACGTACGCGACCGGTAAACCGAGCCATGCCTGTCGTGTCGAGGTCCAAACGTGTACTTTGAGTAATCGGGCTTGATCCCCAGGTGAGTAACGGCGTACGAAAGGTCCCCGGTCGATGAACGCGGTCAACCCGTCCGGCGGTGAGCAGTCCCTGGGCCCTACCGCGCGACGGATGATCCTCGGCTCACAGCTCCGGCGGATGCGCGAAGACGCGGGGATCACGCGCCAGGAAGCCGGCTACAGCATCCGCGGGTCCGAGTCGAAGATCAGCCGTCTCGAGCTCGGCCGCGTCGGCTTCAAGGAACGTGACGTCGCCGATCTGCTGACCATGTACGGGATGACCGACCCCGGCGAGCGGCAGCAGTTCCTCGACATGGTCAAGGAGTCGAACGAGCCGGGTTGGTGGCGCCGCTACGGCGACCTGATGCCGAGCTGGTTCAACGACCTCGTCGGGCTCGAAGAGGCCGCGGCCCGGATCCAGGTCTGGGAGCCGCTGTACGTCACGGGCCTGTTGCAGACCGAGGCCTACGCGCGGGCCATCATGAGCCACGGCCGCAAGGACATGGTCAACGAGCAGGTCGATCGCCGGGTCGCGCTGCGGATGCGGCGGCAGAAGATGCTGTCCCGGCCGGACGCGCCGCGGTTGTGGCTGGTGCTCGACGAGTCGGTGCTCCACCGCCCGATCGGCGACCGCGAGATCCTGAAAGGCCAGATCGACTATCTGCTGGAGATGATCCTGCAGCCGAACATCTCGGTCCAGATCCTCCCGTTCGACCGGAGCGGCTACTCCGCCGACAGCGCGTTCTCGCTGCTCAGGTTCGCGGAAGAGGAATTGCCGAACATCGCCTACACCGAATACCTGACCGGCGCGCACTACATCGACAAGCGCGACGAGATCGAGCGGTACAGCCGGGCGCTGGACATGCTCGCGGTCGACGCGGAGACGCCGGACCGCAGCCGTCAGATGCTCCTGAAGCGTCGCGCGGAAATCTGAGCCACTCACCGTTGTGGTGTTCTCCGCCGTCCCGGTGACGGCCGGGGTTTTCTTGCGTGCGCGCCAAAACCCGCTCACGACCAGTAGCTATTCAGCCTTTGGGAGAGCCGGTCCTCACACGTTAGTGGGACGGCTGGGGGCTTAAGTCCTCACGACGTGCGAATTCTGCAAAAACTTCTGCACGTGCATTTACCGTTGCAGTCACACGTGCTAACTTTGGGATCACAGGCAAATGCACATGCAGATGCATCGCCCGAAGTTTTGAGTCGGGGAAGGTGGGGACCATGGCTGAACAATTCGACAACGGCATCCCGGCCGATCGTCTTACCGGGGCGCACTGGCGCAAAGCGAGCTACAGCAACGCGATCGGCAACTGTGTTGAGGTGGCTCCGCTCGTGTCCGGCGAGATCGCGATGCGCAACTCGCGCTTCCCGACCGGTCCCGCCCTGATCTACACCCAGGCCGAGATGGCCGCGTTCCTCGCGGGTGCCAAGGACGGCGAATTCGATGATGTTCTCGGGTGACACCATCACCGCGGAAATCACCGACATCGAAAGCGGCTTGCAGGAGCTGATCCACCGCGGATACCAGTTCGTGCACCCGTGCGACGCGAACGGCGAGGTCACAGCCGTGGTCGGCGTGCGAGTCCATGACAACGTGGTCGACGTGGTCCGGCTCAACGCCGAGGACGACGTCGTGGCGACCCGCATGCCCGGTACCGAGGAGGACATCCTCGAGCCCGAGGTGTGGCTGTGGCAGACCGCCGGCGACGCGGCGACAGTGCTGACGGCACTGCTCGCGCTCCCGGACGAACGAACGCCCGGCACACTGTTCCTTCCGGAGACCGCGTCCAAGGGCTGCTGGGTCCCTGGCCGCGGCGGCACCTCCAAGTGGCTGGCCGCCGGCTGATCGCCTCCTAAGCACAGTCGACCGCCTCTGTCGAGGGGGAGCGGTCGGCTGGTCGGGGGTCGTGAGTGATGGGTCTTGACACCCGCCCATCACTCACGGTCATTGCTTGATGCGTGTCCAGGACCACGTCGCGCGACGCGTTGATCTCAGGCTCACCGTTTACACTGGTGGTGGCCTACCCTCTTCTCCTTGGGAGCACCTCGGTGGTTTCCGACCCGTCCCTCGCCGGACAGCCCGTGACCGACCAGCCCGATCCGGAACCCCGCGAGGAATGCGGCGTCTTCGGTGTCTGGGCGCCCGGAGAAGAGGTCGCGAAGCTGACCTACTACGGGCTCTACGCACTTCAGCACCGCGGCCAGGAAGCGGCCGGCATCTCGGTCTCCGACGGTTCGCAGATCGTCGTCTTCAAGGATCTCGGCCTGGTCAGTCAGGTGTTCGACGAACAGGTCCTGCAGTCGCTGCAGGGACATATCGCCGTCGGGCACTGCCGCTACTCGACCACCGGCGCGACCATCTGGGAGAACGCGCAGCCGATCTTCCGCACCACCGCGACCGGCAGCGGATTGTCCTTCGCGCACAACGGGAACCTCGTCAACACCGCCGAGCTCCGCGATCGCACGGTCGAGGCCGGGCTCAAGCCGCACTCGGGTCTGACCGGTTCGTCCAGCGACTCCGACCTGGTGTGCGGGCTGCTCGCGGCCAACGCCGCCGACAAGGGCATCGAGGCCGCCGCGCTGGAACTGCTGCCCACCCTCAAGGGCGCGTTCTGCCTGGTCTTCGCCGACGAGTCCACCTTGTACGCGGCCCGCGACCCGCACGGTGTGCACCCGCTGGTGCTCGGCAGGCTCGAACGCGGCTGGGTGGTCGCCAGCGAGACGGCCGCACTGGACATCTGCGGCGCGTCGTTCGTCCGCGAGGTCGAGCCCGGTGAACTCATCGCGATCAACGCCGAGGGCCTGCGCTCCTCGCGGTTCGCGAACCCCGAGCCCAAGGGCTGCGTCTTCGAGTACGTGTACCTCGCGCGTCCCGACACCTCGATCGCCGGCCGCAGCGTGCACGCCACCCGCGTCGAGATCGGCCGCAAGCTGGCAGGCGAGCATCCGGCCGACGCCGACCTGGTCATGCCGGTGCCCGAATCCGGCACCCCGGCCGCCATCGGGTACGCGCAGGGCTCCGGCATTCCCTACGGCACCGGCCTGGTGAAGAACGCCTACGTCGGCCGCACCTTCATCCAGCCGTCGCAGACCATCCGCCAGCTGGGCATCCGGCTGAAGCTGAACCCGCTGCGCGACGTCATCCGCGGCAAACGGCTCGTCGTGGTCGACGACTCCATCGTCCGCGGCAACACCCAGCGCGCGCTGGTCCGCATGCTGCGGGAAGCCGGCGCGCTCGAGGTGCACGTCCGGATCGCCTCACCGCCCGTCCGCTGGCCGTGTTTCTACGGGATCGACTTCGCTTCCCGCGCCGAACTGGTGGCCAACGGTGTCGACCTCGACGGCATCCGCCGCTCCATCGGCGCGGACACGTTGGGCTACATCTCCCTGGACGGGCTGGTCGCGGCTTCGGAGCAGCCAAAGTCGCGGCTGTGCACCGCGTGCTTCTCCGGCGAGTACCCGATCGCGCTGCCCGAGGACGCGCTGATCGGGAAGCACCTGCTGGAGAGCCTGGACTCGGTCAATGGCGCGGCGAAGCCCGTCAGCCCTGCCGGGTACGGTGCTGAAGACGCCATCCGGCGTCCCTAGTCTTCCTTCCAGAGTTGGAGTCCGCTTCCGTGAGCGAGTCCACGAGCGCCACGTACGCCGCCGCCGGGGTCAGCATCGACGCCGGTGACAAAGCCGTTGAGCTGCTCAAACCGCACGCCGAGAGGGCCACCAGGCCCGAGGTGATGGGCGGGGTCGGCGGTTTCGCCGGGCTGTTCTCCCTGAAGCTGGACAAGTGGAAAGAGCCGGTGCTGGCCTCGTCGACCGACGGGGTCGGCACCAAGATCGCCGTCGCGCAGGCACTCGACAAGCACGACACCGTCGGCATCGACCTGGTCGCGATGGTCGTCGACGACCTGGTCGTCACCGGTGCCGAGCCGCTGTTCATGCAGGACTACATCGCCGTCGGCAAGGTCGTGCCGGAGAAGATCGCGGCACTGGTCGGCGGTATCGCCGAGGGGTGTGTCCAGGCGGGCTGCGCGCTGCTCGGCGGCGAGACCGCGGAGCACCCCGGCCTGATGGGCGAGCACGACTACGACCTCTCGGGTACCGGTATCGGCGTCGTCGAAGCGTCGAAGGTGCTCGGCCCGGAGCGGGTCCGCCCCGGTGACGTCGTCCTCGCGCTCGGCTCGTCCGGCCTGCACTCCAACGGTTATTCGCTCGCCCGGCGCGTGCTGCTGGAGATCGCGCGCATGCCGCTCGACGGGCACGTCGAGGAGTTCGGCCGCTCGCTGGGCGAGGAGATGCTGGAGCCGACCAGGATCTACGCGAAGGACTGCCTCGCGCTGGTGGCCGAAGCCGACGTCCGCACGTTCGCGCACGTCACCGGTGGTGGGCTGGAGCAGAACCTCGCCCGCGTCATGCCGCGCGGCCTGGTCGCGAAGCTCGAACGCGGCACCTGGACCCCCGCGCCGGTGTTCGCCCTGATCGGGCACCGCGGCAAGGTCGAGCGCGCCGAACTGGAGAAGACGTTCAACATGGGCGTCGGCATGGTCGCGATCGTCGGCCCCGACGACGTCGACCGCGCCCTCGCGATGCTGACCGCGCGGCACGTGCCGGCGTGGATCCTCGGCGACGTGCAGCCCGCGGAAGATCCGGACGGCCCGCGCGCGGTGCTTTCCGGCGACCACCCGCGCTTCTAGTGTCCTGAGTCCGAAGTCCGTGTCGTAAGTACGCGGGCAAGCACGGTGATCCCGTTCGCCGAACTCACGTGCTCAGAAACGTGACTCACGTGCTTGTAGCCGTAACTCGCGTGTGCGGTCTCCAAGCACGCGAGATCCGCCTCTGAGCACGTGAAATACGGCTCTGATCACGTGAGTGCGGGGTGTGATCCAGGTTCCCGCTGGACGCACGAACCTCCGGCGCAGGACACTAGTTAACGGCTGGCCACGGATGGAACACTGGGTCCGTGGCTGATGACGTGGTGATCGGCACCCGGTTCGTGATCCCGGGTGCCGAATTGAGCGAACGGTTCTCCCGGTCGTCGGGTCCGGGTGGGCAGGGCGTGAACACCACGGACTCGCGGGTCGAACTCTCCTTCGACGTCGCCGGTTCGGCTTCGATCCCGGAACACCTCCGGGCTCGGATGCTGGACCGGCTTTCGCCGCGCCTTGTCGACGGCGTCGTCACGATCACCGCGTCCGAACATCGCTCCCAGCTGATGAACCGGGAAGCCGCGCGGGCGCGGCTGGTCATGCTGCTGGTGGACGCGTCGGCGCCCCCGGCCGCCAAACGGCGTCCCACCAAACCCTCACGAGGTTCGAAGGAACGCCGCCTGGCCTCGAAGAAGCGCCGCGGCGAGGTCAAACGAACTCGCCGCGGCGGCTACTCAGATGAGTGACAAGTGCATGCACTCGGCCGCGGTTTTGAAGCCGACTCGGCCGTAGACGCGCTCCGCCTGTCCGGCACCCGGCGTCAGGAACACCGAATGCCCACCCCGTGAATGGGCCTCGCGGGTCAGGTACTCCGTCATCGCCGCCGCGATCCCGCGGCCCCGGTACCCCTCGATCACCCCGATGCCCGCGACCTCGGTCGCGCCATCCAGGATCGCGGTCGCGACACCGCCGCCGACGACCTCGCCGGTTTCGGCGACGGCCATCACCGACAGGGTTTCGCCGCTCAGCTGATCCGGTGACGGCTCGAGGTGCTGATCGGGATCGGTCTCCCCGAAGGCGACGTTCTGCGCCCGGATCATCTTCCGGAGTTCGTCGGACGTCTTCGGTGTGACCAGGCTGATCCCGGCCGGTTTCGGCTGCTCGACGAGCTGCTCCGGAGTGCAGATCATCAGCGGGACCCGCCGCTCCAGCGTGTACCCGCCCTCGACGAGCACGGCCTCGGCGGCCGGAACCGCTTCCGTCAGGAACTCTAGGCGCGGCACGAGTCCGCGCTTGCGGAACGCCTCGGTGAGCCGGGCGACGTCATCCGAAGTGGGGACGGCGCCGTCGTCGGGGATCGCGTAGTTGAGAAAAGGGCTGTCGGCCTCGAGGTAGTACGTGGCCAGGAACGGCCCGATCCGCTCGGTTTCGCGGAACTTCGCCGCGGTGACGCGGATATAGGACTGTAGAGCACTGATCGTCTCGGAAAGCACTGGTTGTCATGCCTTTCGGGCAGGAAGAAGGGACGCACGGGAGGACCCGCGTGCGTGGTGGAGCTGGCGTATGCGCCGGCTAGCTCGTGCCGACGCCGCTGAAGGCGTCAGGCATGAGGCATCCCTCTTTCCAGACAAGGTCGAGCTTTCGCGATCACCTTCGCACGGCGGTCAAGCGGTTTACCGGCGTTGTGGATGCGCGATGCCCGAGTGGTGCTCGTTCCACACCGACCGCGGGACGACCCGCAGCCGCACGGGGGCGTCGCACACCCGCCGGACCTGCATCGGGATCTTCACCGGTGGCCGGACGTCCAAGCGGTGCCACAGGCGCTTGCTCAGCGCGGCGCCGGCCACGGCGCCCAGCGTGTTCAGCAGGATGTCGTCGGCGGAGGTCACCCTCCCCGCTTGTATCAGATATTGCGTACCCTCCACCAGCACCGAGACGGCCAGCGCACCCAGTGCGATCCGGCCGAGCGAACGCAGGCGGCGGGACCGCAACGGGAGCAGCGCGCCGAGCGGGCTCAGCATGAGGACGTTCCCCAGTACCTGCCAGAGATTTGCGCCGTCGCTCAGCGCGAGGCGCAGGTCGGTGCCAGGCTCGAGGTTCAGCCTGCTGCCCTGCCCGCCGGTCACCGGCATCGTGACCAGGCACAACACCAGGAAGCAGGTCAGCACAAGCGTCATGTCCACGGCGGCGGTCGCCGAGGCGGAGAAACGGTCGGCTTGTCTTCGCCGTCGATGCGCCGCGAGCAGCGGCCAACCGAGTAGTGCGTAGGGAATCGCGGTGATCGTCAACGGGATCATCGCGCCGAAAGCGCGGAGCAGCTCTCCCATGGCCCTTCCTTTCCGGAGCGCCCAAGATCACCTTCGCATCACAAGATCAACTCGGCATGGCGGAGTGACCGCACTAAAAGGTGATCTTTCCGGTAGCGGAAAAGGCTTTCCCGTGCTTGGCTCGGCAGGGCGACCGTCCACAATGGAGCCTGTGGACAAACCTGTGGATGGTTGCGAAGTCGCAGGAAGAAGGCGTTATCGCACAAGGGAAAGCCTTGTGAGTGACCTGTGTACTACTTGCCGTGTCCGGCGAGCTCCCGTGCGCGTTCGATCAGCTTCTGCAGGTGCAGTCCGCGACGCACGTCACACGGGTGTGAGGTCGTTCCGCTCGCGGCCATCGCGGCGAAATCGTCGAGAAGCGCGGTGTACGACTCACCGGCGGAACCCGGTTTTCGCCCTAACGTGCGATAGCCGTGCTCGCCGTAAACGGCCACTTCGACGACCGTCGGCTGGATCGGCAGTCGCAGCGACAGGGTCGCCGTACTGGTCGCGCCACCCGCGTGGGCGAACAGGCACTGCCACAGATCGTCATCGCTCCGGTGCGCGGCGAGCACGTCGGTGATCTCACCGAGCGCCGCGTCCAGCAGATCGAAAGCGTGCGGACCGATGTCGGCGAGCGCGCCGGAGTCGTGTCGCCACGCCGAATCCTGGTACTGCCCGCCGAGCAGTGCGCCCGAAAGCCAGCGGGCGCTGCCGCCGCGCCAGCCACCCGCTTCCTTGATCCCGTCGAGCCAGTCCCGGGTCATCGGCGAGTACCGCAGGATCAGGACCACGAGACTGACCACACCGGCGGCGTCGACCGCGTCCGCGAGCCGTCGCGCGCCGTCGAGATCCGCGGCGATCGGCTTCTCCAGGATGACGTGCTTTCCCGCCTCCGCCGCCTTGACCGCCAGCTCCGCCTGCACGGCGGGCGGCACGGCGAACGCGACCGCGTCCACCTGGTCGAGCAGCTCTTCGAAGCTGCCGACAGCCTCGGCGCCATGCGCCTCGGCCAGCTCCGCGGCGGCTTCGGGACGCCTGGCCCAGACCGCGCTCAACGTCGTACCCGGGTGATCGGCGAGGCCCGGCGCGTGCACCGTCTTCGCCCACGGACCGGCACCGACCAGACCCGCACGCAGCTGTCCTTGTCCCACGGCCCCGAGTCTAGGTGTGCCGCCGCGCAAGCTATACGCACCATCGAGTTGCGTTTATTGCTTTTGTTGCGAATAATTCGTTGAGAGCCGATACTGGGATCACGCTGAACACGGGAGCAGTCATGACTGCGCTGACCATTGACCAGATCGTTCCAGGACGTCACGACATCGACGTGGCACTCGAGGCGCTTCCGCACGTCGAGGCCTATCTGGCCAGACCTCATGAGCGGGACACCGTGCGTGTTGTCGTCGATGGACACGACGAGTCCTTGGTCCTACCCCGTGGAGTCGTCGATCTGATGGCCCGAGTGCTGGCCTTGGTCGCGGCCGGTGAGAGCGTGTCCATCGTCCCGTCCCACGCCGAATTGACCACTCAGCAGGCGGCCGACCTGCTCAATGTCTCCCGGCCCTTCCTCATCAGGCTGCTCGAAGCGGGACTGATCGAGTACCGCACGGTCGGTAGGCACCGTCGCGTGAAGGCGGGCTCTCTGCACGACTACCTCCGGCGAGACGATCAACGACGTCGCGAGGCAGCGGACGAACTTTCCGCGCTGAACCAGGAGATGGGGCTGACCTAGCAAGTGGCCTTCGTCGTCCTTCTCGACGCGAACGTGCTGTACCCCAACGCTCTGCGCGATCTCCTGATTCGGATCGCGCAGAGCGGGCTCGTTCAGGCCAAGTGGACGGACGAAATTCTCGACGAGGTCTTCCGTAACCTCAAGGAGAATCGCCCCGACCTCGACCCCGGCAAGCTCGACCGGACGAGAGAACTGATGAATCGCTCGGTCCGTGATTGTCTGGTCACCGGCTACGAGGCTCTCCTTCCAGCGGTCGACCTGCCGGATCCGGACGACCGCCACGTGCTCGCCGCGGCTGTCAAGGCACAGGCTCAGGTCATCGTGACCGAGAACCTGCGGGACTTTCCCGTGCGTGCCCTCGGGCGCTGGAACATTCAAGCCCAAAGCGCGGACGATTTCGTGCTCGACCGGATCGCCGCTCACCGGCGCATAGTCGTCGAGACGGTGCTCCGGATCGCGGATTCCCGGCGCGCTCCGCCGACAGGTTTCGCCGACGTCCTCGACGCACTCGAGCGCACCGGGCTCAGCAAGTCCGTCGCGGAGCTGCGTTCATAGCGTCCGGGCAACCCGGTCGTAGATGTTCAGGAGTTCGCCCAGCTTGGCCGAGGTCGGGACGTGCGCGGTGTCGAGGTCGAAGACCCGGAACCGGTTGCGCGGGGTGCGCTCGTCGGCCTCCCGGATCATCCGGTCCTGCAACGCGAGCGGGATGATGTTATCCCGCAGGTGCCGGACGTACACGCGCGGGATGCGCCCCCAAGTGCGCAGGTCGCCGCGGGAATCGACGTCGCCCTTCCCGGGGAGCTCGTCCGGCATCATCGAATTCAGGAACGTGTGGAACTCGGCGTCGGTGCTGTCGCTCATGAAGGCCTCTTTCGCCTTCGCCAGGCGCACCGGGTCGGCGATTCGCCAGTTCGAGCGGAACGCCCCGACCACCGCCGGGTCGGCCGCCATGAACTCCAGCAACGCCATGACCTGCGTCGTCTTACCCTCGTCGGTCTGCAGGTAGTGACCAGGAGTGGGCAGCGTGCCGCAGCAGAACGCGGTGTCGTAGACCAGCAGATCGATCAGCCGCGGCACCTGGTTCGCGACCAGGCTGATCGCCGCGCCGCCGATGCTGGCGCCGACCAGCACGACCGGCCCTAGCGCGGCCGCCCGGCGGACGGTTTCCACGGTCGCGGCGATGTGGTCGGCCACGGTCACCCCCGCCAGCGGCGACGGCTCGGTCGCGAACGCCGCGAGGTCCTGCGGAGCCTGGTACGAAAGCCTGAACTGGGCGTCTGTCGGCCGCTGACCAGGCAGGTCGACGCCGACGCAGCGGTACCCGCGCAGCACGAGTTCGTTCGGGACACCAGAGACGCCGTTCGCGCCCGCTGCGAACACGAACGTCGGCACGCCGCGGCGTTCACCCGCGGCCGCCGAACTCGCGGTGGCGATTCCGGTGAGGCCGGTCAACCCGGCGACAGTGATTGCCTTGCGACGCGTGTGCTTGGTCATGCCGTCCATGCAACCGGGGACACCGGTCGCATGGACAGCCGAAGAAGTGGTCGCCCGCCGATACGAAAGTTGCGGATCAGGAGTAGCTGTAGAACCCGCGGCCGGTCTTCTTGCCGAGCAGGCCGGCGTCGACCATGCGCAGCAGCAGCGGCGGCGAGGAGTACAGCGGCTCCTTGAACTCGGCGTACATCGAGTCCGCGATCGCCTTGATGGTGTCCAGGCCGATCAGGTCCGACAGTCGCAGCGGGCCCATCGGATGCGCGGTGCCCAGCTCCATGCCGCGGTCGATGTCCTCCGCCGACGCGAAGCCCGACTCGATCATCCGGATCGCCGAAAGCAGATACGGCACGAGCAGCGAGTTCACGATGAACCCGGCGCGGTCCTGCGACCGGATCACCGTCTTGTGCAACGCAGTCGTCGCGTGCTCCTCCGCGCGGCGGGCGGTGTCGTCGCTGGTCAGCAGCGAAGGCACCAGCTCGACCAGCGGCAGCACCGGGACCGGGTTGAAGAAGTGGATGCCGACCACCTGCTGCGGGCGGTTGGTCGCCATCCCGAGTTTCATGATCGGGATGGACGAGGTGTTGGACGCGAACACCGCGTCCTCACGTTCGACGATCTTGTCCAGCGACCGGAACACCTCGACCTTGGCCTGCTCCTGTTCCAGGATGGCCTCGATGACGAGGTCGCGGTCGGCGAACTCGCCGATCTCGGTGGTGAAGCGGAGCCGTCCGAGTGCCGCGTCGGCGTCTTCCTGGGAGAGCTTCCCGCTCTTGACGCCGCGTTGCAGCGACTTCTCGATCCGCGCTCGCCCGGAGTCCAGCGCGGGCTGGTTCACCTCGGTGATGATCACGTCGAGTCCGGCACGTGCGTGCACCTCGGCGATGCCGGAGCCCATGAGCCCGGCTCCGATGACACCGACCCGCGTTACGTCGGACATGGCACCTCTTCCCTATTTTGGGCAGCACGCGACACGCGAGGGTGGTACCCGGGGCAAAACCCCGAGCCACCCTCGCGTGTCGCGCGTCGCTCAGCGGCGGTATTCGTCGTACCCGTCGTACGGGTCGTCGTCTTCCCGCTTGTCGTCCTCGTGCCCGTAATCCGAAGAACTACTGGACAGCTCGCGCTGCAAAGCATCGAAGTCGGTTTCGTGCGAGCTGTACTTGAGCTCGCGCGCCACCTTCGTCTGCTTGGCCTTAGCCCGGCCGCGCCCCATGGCTCGACCCCCTCGCACAGGGGCGGGGCGGCCGGGGGAATCGGCGGCCCCGCATCGTCTCGACAATTATTTCCTGCTGACACCGTACCGTGTCCGGGGGGTTGGATGCGACGTGGCACGGTGTGCCGGTGGCGACAGTGTTCTCCGGACGCCGGTTACCGGCCGGTCGGTGGCGATAGTCGCAGGTCGGCGTGTCACGATGCTCGTGTGCCCCGTCCGTTCGCGGCCTATCTCCGCGTCTATGAGCCCCTGCTCGCGCTGGGCGATCCACCGGACGAACGCCTGCTGGAGGCCATCGAAGCGGCCCGGCTCGATCGTTCGGCCGCGGGCGAACGCGAGCAGGCACTGTGGCTCAAGTCACAGCACGTCGGACGGCTGCTGCCCGCCGAGCTCGCGGACGGCCGGGCTGCGCCCAGCCTCATCACCGATGTCCTCGTCCTCGACCTCGAAGACGTGCCGGAGGGTGAGCACGGTGACGCCGGTCCGGGGCCGCTGCTCTGCCCGATGGAGATCCGCGCGCGTTCGGCTGCGGCGCTGGTGACCTTCCTTGGCGACGCCCATCCGGCGCTGAAGAACGCGGTGCTCGACTCGGGCGGCGCCTCTCTCGACATGATCCGCGCGCGGGCGAAGTCCGCCATCGGTGACTTGACCGCTTCGGCGTCGCACACCCTCTCGACGACGTGGACCGTCCCGCTCCCGTGGTTCGTACTGTTCGATCCCGGGATGCGCCGGGTCAAACTGGGCAAAGGCCGCGACGACCCCGAGCGTGAGGTGTCGTGGCGGGTCTCCATCACCGATGCGCGGCATCGCGCCCGCGAGGTCGGCGACCTGCTCGAAGCGACCTTCGGTGATTCAGCGCCCGGCCGGGTTCTGCTCGAGACGCGACGCTGGCTCGACAGCTTCCACCCCGGCTCCGCGGTCGAACTCGACTACGGCGGTCTCGTGCAACTCTTCGCCGACTCGATCCTCCAGGCCGACACGACCGCCGAAGAGGTGCACGACATCCTCGACGCGCTCCGCACCGGCAACGTCGACGAACTGGCCGAACTGTTCGCCGACCTGCGGGACTTCTGGGGCGACCTGGCCGCGCGGGAACGCGCGAACTAGCCGAAGAGGCCGGCGGCGACGCGCAGTTCGCCGACCGGTTTCCCGCCGCCGAGAACCTCGTTGCGTGTGAGGTCCTCGGCTTCGACGCCCGGGTCGATGCCGAGGTGGCGCAGGGTCGCGAGCAGCAGTGGGAGCCGTGCCCGCGCGGCGCCGTCGTCGATCTTCAGCGCCAGCGCGGTGCCGTCGGGGAGGGCGAACGCGTGCACTCCCTCGGCGCCGCCCTTCGAGAGCAGACCCTCGACGCTCTTCATCAGCACGGTGTCCTCACGGCCGGTGCCCGCGACCTGCCACGGATGCGCGCGGACGGCGTCCGCGACCCGGCGTTCCGGCCCGCCCATCGCGGTGACCAGCCTGCCGAAGGACCGGGCGAGGCCGGTGAGGGAGAACGCGAACAGCGGGGCGCCGCAGCCGTCGACGCCGACCGTTTCGATCGTTTCGCAGGTGAGATCGGCGACGGTGGCCTGGATGATCTTCTGCAGCGGATGGGGCGCGGCCGCGTAGTCCTCGGTCGGCCAGCCGAGCTGGGCGCAGGTCGTGAGCATCGCGGCGTGCTTGCCGGAGCAGTTCATGGCGGCGCGGCGTTTCCCCGCCGCGGCCACGGCGAGCATGCTCGGCTCGTGCAGGGGGAACGCGGGCGGGCAGGCCAATGCGTCCTCGGTCAGCCCCGCGCGGGAAAGCATCGACAAAGCGCCCTCGACGTGGCCGGGCTCGCCGTTGTGCGATCCGCAGCCCAGCGCGAGATCCTCGTCGCCGATGGTGAGGCCGGCGCGCAACATCCCGACGGCCTGGAGTGGTTTGTTGGACGAGCGCGGGTAGACCGGCCGCTCGATGTCACCCGCGGAGAACCGCACCGAGCCGTCCGGGGCGGTGATCACCAGCGCGCCCCGGTGCGTGCTCTCCACGAAACCGGACCGGACGACCTCGACCAAGACGGGATTCGTCACTCGGAGCCGCCACGTTCGGTGTCGAGCAGATCGTCGACCGACGCCGTGCCCTTGCGGTAGCGGGTCGCGATCTCGGCGTTGATCGTGTCCATCACGCCCTGGACCTCGCGGCGATACGAGGAGACGGACACCTCTTCGTCGGCGTACCTGTTGAGGGCGTTGATCAGCTTCTCGTCCGAGAGCGTGCTGACGTCGGAAAGGTCCGTGTCGCCGATGAGCGCTTCGGCGAACCGCCGATGCTCGCCCGCCCGGGACGGCTCCAGCCGCTGATGCCTGCCCGAACCCGTCGCCGGGCCGATCGCGTTGTCCGCCAGTATCGCGGCCAGCCGCTCGACCACACTGCTCTCGCCACCCGAACTCCGGCGCTCCTGCTCGGCCCGGACGATGTCGATCCGCGCGTGCAGCAACCGCCGCAGGTACGACAGGTCGGTCTCCTCCTGCGCCGCCTCGTCACGGCGCTCGCGCAGCACGGAAAGGGTCAGCTCGCCGAGGTCGCTGAGATACCCAGGGCCGAGCACGCGGTCGATACGACGGCGACCACCGGGCCGGACTTCGATCACCGGGCTAGCTTAACGCGCGCCGGACGAAATGTTCCGCGGGGCGCGATACCACAAGGATCTTCGCCCCTCCCTACTACCTCCCTTGCTCTTTCGGTCACCTCCAGAGCGCCCCCCACCCGTCCCGGGGCAATGCCACTTACTTAGCATTTCCGCAGGTAGGCGAGGGTGCTGGAGGCTGTTCCAGTCCACTTCGGGCACGGATTGTGATGACTGGTGGCGTGTCGTAGCGGGTGCTGGCTGGGCCGGTTTTCTTC
>NZ_JADNQM010000047.1:0-65629 GCF_046269425.1 Amycolatopsis sp. cmx-11-12
ACCGTGTTCGGCCCGGTCGCGATATGCCGGGCCAGCGACGCCGGAAGGTGACCGTGCCCGGCCAGCTCCGCCGGATCATCATTCAACCCGAGATAAGTGAACAAATCCATATACAGGAACACCTCCGCACGTTCACTCACCCCGCCCTGGCCGCCGAGCAGGAGATCGAGAGCGACGTCGGCACGCAACTGGTCGAGGGTGCGGGTCTCGCCCCCGGTTTTGAGCGCCCTGGCTTGACGATCGATCCGACTGTAGGCGGCGTTCACCTTCTCGACGGGGCCATCTTCGACCTCGATCGACGCCACCCCGGTCTCACCCTGCCGCACCGCCAACCGACGACCGCCACGATGCTGCTCGGAACGTTTGTCGGCGCCTTCGCGGTCGACCGTGGACGCCGCATAACTCGCCGCTTTCCGGATCTGCTCGGAATTCTTCCCCGGCAACCGTTCCTCCAACAGGGCATCAGCGGCGAGGGCGTCCTCGTCCGACAGCCACGCGGTCGCGGCGGCGACTTTCATCGCCCCGAACTCACTCACCTTCCCCTGATCCATCAGGTTCAGGGTGCGGGGCAGGCGGGTGGTCAACGCGTCGGCGGCAGCGACCATCTCACCCGCATGACTGTCCACAAGAGACAACGCGAACGCGACCTCCTGCGTGACACTTCGCGCGCCCTCACGATGCCGGTTCAGCTGCGCCAAGGCGCGGAACCGGACCGCTTCCAGACGCGCGATCCCCTCCGAAGCCGCAACCGCCACAGCAACAGAATCCCCGTCATCCAACAACATCAACGACGCATTGACTTCCTCCAAGACCTTCGGATCGGTTGTGTCTTCGAGTAGCGCCACAGGCGCGGCTTTGTGAATGTCCGCACAAAGGAACCTACAACCGGCCACCGACAGTTTCAGACCACGCGACCACGATAAGACGTCGCCGTTTTTCGGCGACTTGAGGTTGAGCGTCCCTATTCGCGCCCCTCATACCTGGACGATCATCTTCCCCATGTTCTCCCCACAGAGCATGCCGATGAAGGCATCCACGACGTGGTCGAAACCGCCGACGATGGTCTCGTCCACTTTGACTTCACCGCTTTGCAGGTGCGGGACAAGGAATTCCTCCAGCTCGCCTTGGCGATGCCGGTGATCGCGGACCAGGAACCCTTCCAGCCGCAGGCTTTTGTCGACTATGTCGAAGAGATTGCGCGGTCCCGGCGGGGGCTCGGCACTGTTGTACTGGCTGATCGCACCGCACCACGCGATCCGGCCGCGGTCGCGCAGGGCACCGATGGCCGCTTCGAGCTGATCCCCGCCGACGTTGTCGAAGTACACGTCGATGCCGTCGGGGGCGGCCGCCGCCAGCTGGTCGCGGACCGGCCCGTCGTGGTAGTCGAAGGCGCAGTCGAACCCGAGGTCGTCGACAAGATGCTTGACCTTGGCCGCGGAACCGGTGCTTCCGATCACCCTCGCGGCGCCGAGCAGGCGGGCGAGCTGCCCCGCCGAGCTTCCGACGCCACCGGCCGCCGCGGAGATGAACACGGACTCCCCCTCGCGCAACCGCGCGATCTTGGTCAGCCCGACGTAGGCACTGAGCCCGGTTCCGCCGAGGATGCCCAGGTAGGCACTGGCCGGCACACCCGGCACCGACGGCAGCACTCGTGCGCCGCCACTCTCCACCAAAGCGTGCGTACGCCAGGCTTGCCGGTGGAACACCAGATCTCCCTCGGCCAGCCCGTCGGCGTGCGACTCGACGACCCGGCCGATCGACCTGCCTTCCAGCGGGACGTTCAGCTCCCAGATCTCGTCCATGGATTCGCGCATGTACGGGTCGACGGAGAGATAGACGTTCTCCACCAGCGCCATGCCGTCCGCCGGCTTGGGAACGGGCCCTTCCACGAAGGTGAAGTCCTCCGGGACCGGCAACCCTCGTGGTCGCCTCACCTGATGCACGGTCCAGGACCGGTCAGCCATCGTTTCTCCCTCGTCTCATCGCGTCACCGGCACCCGAGGCCGGAACCCGAGCGCCACCCACAATCCGCACAGGGTGAAAGCCGCCAGAATCGCCGCGAGACCGACAAAGGCGGAACCCAGCGAGATCTCCGAAGCCCGGCCGATCAGCGGCATCAGCAACGCCGTGCCCAAGCCGATCGCCAACAGGCGTAACGAAGCCATTTTCGCCTTGTCCGTGTCGCCCGCGTGCTGCTGCAGGGTGGTGATCAGCCAGGTAAGGCTGTTGAAATTGGCGAAGCCGACGACGAAATAACCCAGGAAATGCAGCGCAGGCTGACTCGACACCGACAAGAGCAAGGCCATCGCGGCCTGCACGCCCGCCCACACGGGCAGCAACCGCTGGGTGACCGTGTAGCGGGTGACGAGACTCGCGGCGAGCATTCCGATGCCGAACGTCGCCTCCAGTGCCGCGATGAACCAGCTTTGGCCGCCGTAGTAGTCGGCGACGAGTGGCACGACCAGCGTGCTCAAGCTGTGCGCGGCGACGAAATCCGCCGCGCACATCACGAGCATGGCGAAGACCACCAGTTCTCCACGGTACTGACGAAGCATCTGCCGCCAGTCACGGACGGCCGCGGGCAGGGCCGCGCGGAGCGGCACCGACGAAAGCGCGCCTCGGCCTTCGTCCTTGTCCAGCTTCACCGTGGACATCCACAACGCGGCGCTCGCCGACGCCACCGCGGTCAGCAGCAACGCGTGGGCGGCGGTGCCCACGGTCAGCATCAGGCCGAGGAGTGCCATCCCGCCAAGGACACCGACCTGGATCGCGGCGCCGCTCAGGCCGTTGACCTTGATCTTGTTCTCCTCGCTCACATGATGTGCGATGAATTTGAACAAGGCCGTTCGCTGGACGTTGTCGAGCATCGCCAGCAGCATCGCGGCGATCGTGATCAACGGGACCGCGTGCGAGGCCGCCCCCGCGCCCAGCAGGGCGATCGACAGCACCACGATCGCTCGCGAGAAGCTGCAGATCGCGTACACCCGCTGGGACTTGAGGCCGTCGACCAGCGGGCCGGCGAACGGCAGCACGACGATCGCGCCGATCCCCTGTGCGGTGACGACCACCGCGAACGCCAGCGGCGTACCGGTGATGGTGAACAGCAACTGTCCCAGAGCGAGGACGTAGATCCCCACCCCCACACTCGACAACAGGATCGAACCGAGGACCGTGCGTGACTTGGGATCCCGCCAGATCATCGCTGCCCCACGCGGCGGTCGATGATCGGCTTGATCTTGCCGCTCACCGGATCACGGTCGAGGGTGCCCTCGGCACGGCACTCGACGATGAGGTCGAAGACGTCCATGGTGTCGTCGAAGTCTTCGAGATCCTCGTCGAGTTCGAACCACTCAAGCAGGTGGCCGCGTACTTCCGCGGGATCCGGCGACAACGGCGATTCGATCCGCGCGATCAGGGTTTCCTTGCCGCCGTCCGAGAAGATTTCGACCTGGAGCTGGGAAACCTGGAACTTCGCCAGCGCGGCCATCACATCCCGGTAGTCCAGTCTGCTCCGGCTCGCCATGATCTTGATCAGCCCGTCGGAACGGCCGAGATACTCGAGCACCTTGCCCGAAACCCCGCAGCCGCACTCGTGGTGGTAGACGCGGCCGCTGTCCCCGATCCGGTACCGGATCAGTGGCCCCTCGAACTTCTGCAGGCTCGTGATCAGCAGATCGCCGGGTTCACCGTCCGGCACCGGATCGCCGTTCTCCCCGACCACCTCGATGAGGTTGTAGTCCTCACAAAGGTGGTGTGTCGTCCCGCTCAGCTCCCCGCATTGGTAGCCGAGCTGGGCTCCGTCGTTCGCGGCCAGGATGCTGGAGATGGTCTCCGTGCCGAGGTTCTCCCGCAGCCAGACCTTGTCGGTCTCGCTCATCGGCAGGCCACCGTAGATGACCTTCTGAAGGCGTAGTCCGGGGCGGCGTGCCTTCGCCTCGCGCAGCAGGGGCATGATCAGCGCGGGCTGCCCGACGAGCACGTTGGGGGCGAAGATGTCGGTCACCGTCACCAGATCCTCGACCGAGATGGCCTGGCCCATCGTGTAGCACTCCACCGGCATCTTGGCGAACTCGCTGAGTGTGGTGGTGAGCCCGCCGTACAGCTTGCCGCCGTAGAGGGTGTTGATCAAGCGGTCGCCCGCGCGCAAGCCGAGTTCGTAGAAGAGCGGCACGGCCTCGCGCACCATGTTCTCCCAATCGGTGCGCGAATACACGACATAGCGCGGCTGCCCGGATGAGCCCCCGCTGCGCAGCACCTCGCCGCTGGGCGGGTCGTCGGTCAGCATGTCCCGGCCTGCGGGCAGCGAATGCGCGTCCAGATCGGTCTTCTCCAGCACGGGCAGCCGTGACAGGTCCGCCAGCCCGTCGACGGCCGGAAGGTCACGGTAGAAGGCGGTGCGCCGGGCCCGTCCGACAACGTACCGGAGTTTGGCGTCCAACCGTCCGGTCCCCTGTGCGTCATCGAGGCTGCGGACGACCGAAAGCCGGGTGCCCATCCGGTAGTCCCGGTGGAACAGCCGCCGGACCCAGTGCGATCGGCAGTCCAGTTCCAGTGCCGAAGCGGCGGCCCTCGCCGCCTCGCCGGGTCTCCCTGGGTCGACGTGGATCCGGATGTCCCACGACCTCGCCTGCTCGTCCGCGCCGAACAACTCCTCGTCGCCGTACTCGGCCGACGGACCGCCCGGCCGGATCGGGACCAGGTCCGGGACGTGGACGACCACGCCTTCCGGGACGACCTCGCGCTCGTCGGCCACTCGTGCGTCCGGCAACGGGAAGCCGGGCTGCCGCAGCAGTTTGATCAATCCCTCCCAGAACGGCCGCCTCGCGGTGCGGATGACCACGGTGTCGCCTGCCGCCCAGCCGAGCAGGAGCCCCCGTACCGTGTTGCCCGCCCGCCGATCCTCCAGGACCAGGGTGCCGATCGGCCGGAACTCCTCGACGTCGTTGGTGTCGACCAGCAGTCGCCAGGGGTACTGATCCAAACCGCCGAAAAGCTCGTCGAGCGCTCCGGCCAGTCCGCCGGCGAAGATGGCCGTCAGCTGGGACAGGCCCGCTTCCGCCAGGAGCGTGCTCAGCTCGCCGTCCGGGTCGTCGGACAGTGCGGCCGCCGCATGGTCGACCGCCAGCACCAGGTCGGTCGGGTAATGCCTCATTCCGCTCCTCCCGCGTCGACCGAAATGGATCGCGCGCACTCCGTGAGGAAATCCCTCAGTACGCCGGCGTCGCGATGGGACGCCTCGATGAAGACCGGTTCCAGCCACTCGTGGTACGTGATGTGGTCGGGCAACGGATCCGTGGGCGCCAGCTGGTAGACCTTGTCCACACAGGAATGTGTGCGCAGGCGATCGGGGATCGTGATCGTATGCCCGCGCCCCCTTTCCAGATGATGCCCCGGAAACACGAGCCAACCGTGGTATCGGCCGCTGGCCGCGGCGGGCTCCGGCCGGTCCAGGCCGAGCCGGATCGCGATCTCGTGTGCGGGCAGGTGCACGCCGCGATGTCGTAGGTGCGCGGTGATCACCCCGGCGCCACCGACCCGGTTGGCGACCTCCAGGAAGATCAGATCCCTTTGCGGCGTCTCGAACATCTCGAGATGCAGAGAGCCTTCCTCGATCTCCAACGCTTTGACCACCTGCTCCGCGAACGCCCGATGCCGGGGGTCGTACGGGATCTGGTGCGACCCGAGCGGCAGGCCATCCACGAAGTCGATGGGCTTGTTGACGTAACGGCTGACCGCGAGGTCGACCAGCGCGCCGTCGCTCACCAGGCCGTCGGCGTGCAGGATCTCCCCTTCGACGTACTCCTCGAGCTGGTAGTCGTGTCGCTTGTCCAGCTTCCAGTAGGCACCCAGGGCGTCCATCGCGGTCTCGTAGACGTGGACGTCCTCGCTCGAGGCGCCTCGACGTGGCTTGAGGACGGTCTTGCCCCGCCATGGCAAGGGACGGCAACTCATCGGAGCCGCGACGAACCGGGGATACCGCAGTCCTGATTCGGCGAGTGCCTCCTTCATACTCACCTTGTCCCGGATCCGTTCCAGTCGAGGCAGCGAAGTGCCGTGCAGTCCCAAGTGGTTCCGCACATGCCAGGCCTCCAGTTGCCCGAACTCCGAGAGCGAGAGCACCTTTTCGAAACCATCCGCGCGTGAGACACGGGACGTGATCCCCTCCACCAGGTCCTGGCCGTCTTCGAGTTCGACGCGGACGCAGCGGAGATCTTCCGGCAGATCCGCCATCCGGCGCGGAAAGCCGATGTAGGTCACCTCGTGGCTTTGGTGGTCGAGGGAATTGCGGTAGTCGATTTTGGCGTCGGGTACCTGGTGGATGACCAAGATCTTCATTACTGACACTCCAAGGCCGTGATCCCCCAGCTGAAGCCCATCGCGCTGGTCGCGAGCAAGATCAGGTCACCGCGGCGCAGCCTTCCCTTCCCCATCAGCCCCCGCAAGGCGATCAGCGGGTCGGCGCAGCCCATGTGGCCGAGCCGGTCATAGTTGAAGACGCTCTTGTCCGCGGGGATGCCGATGGCGCGGAGCAACTTCTCGTGCATGCTCCGGTCGCCTTGGTTGATCAGGAAGTAGGCGATGTCCTCCAGTCCCCTGCCCAGCGCCGACAGCGTTTTCGCCACCAGAGAAGTGAAGTTCTCGACGTAGGCCTCCGCGAGTCCTTCGCGATGGCTTTGCCGCCGGATGGTGACCCGGTCCGGCCCTCGCTCGCCGGCGTAGTAGTCGGACCAGCCGGGATCGGTGCTCATGGCCGAGTGCAGCACCTCGAACGTCGGCGCGCCGCGGCCGAGCAGCACCGCGGCGCCCGCGTCCCCGAAGTTGAACAGTGCCTTGGAATCCGGGTCGCTGTAGTCGACAAGGTGACTCAGCCGGTCTCCGGTGAGCACCAGGATGTACTCGCTGCGGCCGAGGGCGAGTTCGGCACAGGCGACCTGGACGGCCGCCATCAGCGCGTTGCAGAAGTTCACCACTTCGAAGCAATGCGCCTCATCGACACCCAGTTCGTGCGCCACCTTGGCCGCGGGTGACCAGAACGGGATATCCCATTCGCCCGAGCCCGCGTAGATCACCTGCCCGATGGACGACCGCGGCACCCGGGTGCGTCCGAGCACCGCGGTCGCCGCGGCGAGCGCGAGTTCCCACGCTTGTTCCCCTTCGCCCAGCACGGGGAACTCCTCGCAGTGCGTGATCGCCAAGATCTCCGCGATGTCGACACCGGACGCGGTGTGCATGTCCTGGACTTTCGCGCTGGCCCGGGGAAAGACCACCTCGAAGTCGAGGATTCCGCTCACCGTTCGTTCGATTCGATACTGATCCGGTGCACCGTGCGGGAAACGCCGGGCTCGACGGCGGTCGCCGCGTGGTACGTCGTCGCGGTCTTCCACACCACGAGGTCGTTCGGTGTCCACCGGTGGGTGTAGACGTGGGCTTCGTCCTGGATCAGCTGGTCCAGCAGCGCGAAGAAGGCCTCGTTTTCGTTGGCGTCGAACCCGTTCACCGAATCCATGTACTCCGGCGCGCCGTAGAGGTACTCGCGTCCGGTGTCCGGATCCACCCGGACCAGCGGGTGTTCGACCTTCGGGTGTTCAAGGTCGACCTTCGCCCTCAGCTCGGCGATGGACAGGCCGACGTCTTCGGCGCGGACCCGGAACCGCTTGTTCACCGTGTGCAGCGCCGTACGCCCGGCGATCTTGGCCTTCCACTCCGCGGGCAGGCGGTCGTGGACGTCCGCCGCGTTGGCGTAGAGGGTGTGGCCGCTGGTCCGCGGGACGTTGACCCCGTGGAGCATCGTGTACGGCGCGGGGGTGCCGACGTAGGACGAGTCCTGGTGCCAGAAGTTCCCGACCCGCGCGACCCCGATCGGCTTGTCGTTCTTCACCTCGTTCGAGGAGATCATGATCTCCTGGATCTCGGGATGACGGTACTTGGCCATCAGGAACGGCACCGGCTTGCCGAGCCGCTGAGCCAGTTCCAGCTGCTGTCGCGGTTTCAGCGCGAGACCGCGGACGACGACGAGTTCCCGCTGGTGCAGGATCTCGGTGAACTTGCCGAACACCTCGTCCGTGGCCAGTTCCTCATAGGTGAGGTCCAGCATCTCGGAGCCGATGAAAGAAGTGAGTTCGTTGATCCGCATTTCTTCTCCTGAACTGTGTTCGATCAGCCAGTGGTGGTGGTTTCGTCCTCAATGGACAGACAATGCCGGAGTGCGCCGACGAAGGCATCGATCTGCTCGTGCGTGCGATAGGGAGCGACGGTGATCCGGAATCGCTCACTTCCCTTGGGAACGGAGGGGAAGTTGACCGGCTGCACATAGATGCCGTGCCCGTCGAGCAACCGCTTCGACACCTTCTTGACCCGATCGCTGCCCGGCACGAGCACCGGTACCAAGTGGCTCTCGGCGTCCAGGAACTCGATGCCCGCGGCGCTGAGGGCCTTCTTCAGGTAGGTGACGTTCGCCCGCAGGTCACGCCGCAGGCTCTCGTCACGCCGGATGACTTCGAGGCTCTTGAGCGTGCCGTCCAGCACGGCCCTGGGGATGGTGGTGGTGAAGATGAACCCCGGCGCGTGGGAACGGACGTAGTCGAGGGCGCTGTCGGGGCCGGCCACATAGCCGCCGGTGGTGCCGACTGCCTTGCCGAAGACCCCCTGGATGAACGTCGCACGGTGTTCACCGACCTCTTCACAGATACCCGCGCCCGTCGGCCCGTTGGGTCCGATGGCATGCGTCTCGTCGATGAAGGTCAGCGCGTTGTACTTCTCGGCCAGATCGCAGATGGCCGTCACCGGGGCGGTGTCACCGTCCATCGAGTACACGGACTCGAACACGATGAGCTTCGGATGCCCGGGTTCGTACTCGCCCAGCGCCCGTTCGAGCGCCGCCAGGTCGTTGTGCGGGAAGATGTGCTTGCGGCTACCTGAGCGCCGGATCCCCTCGATGAGCGAGCGGTGATTGAGCGAGTCCGAGAAGATCACCAGATCCGGAATTCCCGATGCCAAAGTCGTGAGCGTCTCGAAGTTGGCGACGTAGCCGCTCGTGAAGACCAGTGCGCGCTCTTTCCCGTGCCAGGTGGCGAGTTCGGCTTCCAGCTGGACGTGCGCTTCACTGGTTCCCGCGATGTTGCGCGAGCCGCCGTTGCCGACACCGTGGAGTTCCGCGGAGTCGATCTGCGCCTGGATCACGTCCGGATGCTGGCTCATGCCGAGGTAGTCGTTGGTGCACCAGACCTGGATCTTCCGGCCGGCGTGCAGCGCGTGCCCCTGCTCGGCTGCCAGGTAGCTGCACGGGATGTAGTGCCGGTAAAGACCGCTCAGTTTCAGGTCTTCGACCTTCGCCTTGAGTATGTCCAAAGTGGACTCGGTACTTCGGGTCGCGGATATCGTAGGCATGCTTGTCCCCTGGTTGTTCGATAGATACGTGTGTGAGAAGCCGAGCCGAGGTCAGCCGGCTACCGGCAAAGTGATCTCGCTGAAGCCGAGCTGCGCGGAAATCCGGGTTCCCGCCGGATAGCGCAAGGTGAAATCGCGATCGGTGGAGATCAGGACGACTCCCAGCCGGTGCCCCGCCTTGAACCGGTACTCCTGCGGCTGCATATCCCACCGCAACGTGTAGGTCCGGTCCGGCCGCGGTGGTTCGGTGACGCTCGTCGAATGCCTGTTGCGCACGTCGAGCCAGCCGCGACTGACCACTTGGTACGGCGTCTGCGCGGTGGTGTACCGGTAGATCGCCCGGCAGCCGGAGTTGCCGGGGATACTGTCGCCGAAACACCAGGATTGGTCGGTGGGCCCGAATCCGGTCGGACGGGTATCGGTGCCGTAGTCGACCAGGAGCGCGGTCAGGTAGGGCGACGGGCCGGTCACCGAAGCCCGCAAAGTCACCTCGGGAACCCCGGAAAGGCGCAGATCCTTCTGCAATGGTCCGGTCAGGTACACGAGCCGATTGGGGTCGGCGGTACCGGTATCGGCGACCAGCTCGTCGGCGGTCCGCTCGGGCGCGTCGACGAACTCCTGGCGATGCCCGAAACCGGTGGGCCGCTGCGCCAGACTGCCCGGCTGCGCCTGGGAATCCCCCGCCCCGAAGCGGAAGGTCACCGGGCGCGCGGTCGGATCGGGCCAGTTCCGGTACCCCTGCCAGATCGTGGGCTCGGTTTCCACCTGGACCCTCGGTTCGCCGAGGGCACCGTTGCGCACTCCGTAGAGCCAGTGGTCGAACCACTGGTGGATGGCGTCGGTCCACACCTGCTGCCGGGCGTGGAGAATGTCCACGTGCGGCGTGCGGGCCAGCCACAACCGCCGCGGGACATCGCTGCGCTCCAGCGCTTTCCACAACTCGGCGAACTGTTTGGGTTTGACGTTCCAGTCGCCGACACTGCCCACCTGGAACACACTGGCCTTGAACCGCGGGACGTCCTTGACGAAATTACGGTCGTGCCAGAAGGCGTTGTAGTCCCCGCTGACCCTGTCCATCTCGCGTTCGATTCGGTGAACGGCCTTTTCGCAGACTTCGGGGTTCTTGCGGGTGAGGACCACCTTGGCGTGCAGATCCGCGTCCTCACCGCCATACCCGCCCGGTGCGACCACGCCGCCGTTAGCCCGGTAGTACTCGTACCAGCTGGACACCGACCCAGTGGCCACAACGGTTTTCAGACCGGCCACACCGGTTCCGGCGACGGCCAGTGCGAGCGAAGCGTTGTAGGCACCGCCCGCCATCGCGACGTTCTTCGTGGACCAGTCCGCGCCGATCGGTGTACCTTCGGCCGAGAACGCCCGGGCACGGCCGGTCAGCCAGTCGATCACCGATTTCACGGCGAGTTTCTCGTCAGTGCCGACGACACCCGGGCAACCGTCCGACTCGCCGGTTCCCAAGCCGCTCACGGAAAGGACCGCGTAGCCGCGAGAGACGAAATAGTTGTCGTAGTTGGTGCGGGCGTAATCGACCCCGGGCCATGGCCCGGACGGCGGCGACCATGGGGACAAGCGGGGTACGTCGGTGACGTCCGCCGGGTGGTACGGCGCGTCGACAAGCCCGCCGAAATAGGGGCTTGCCTCCACGATCGACGCGACCTTGAGACCCTGCCGCGTTTCCCTTGGCCGGGTCACATAGGCGGCGACACGATCTTTCCGGCCGTCGGCGTCACTGTCCACCGGCGTTTCGACGTACACCGTCTCGCGTACCGCGTCGGCGTACGAAAAGACGGGCTGGGTCTTTCCGTCGCGCACGATCACCTCGGTCGTGGCCTCAGCCGTCGCGGGTACGAGCGCGACTCCCAATGCCAAGCCGATACCGACTATGAATCCACTTCGGACATTCCGCATCGCCTTCGGCACCCAGCTTGACCGGGCATGATTCATCATCGAGCTTCCCCCATCGCCAGTTGCCCAAAGACTATGACCGAGAACCACGGGGGGCGCAAGACTTTCCACTCTAGCGCCCTTTCGGGCAAATTTCAAAGGTTCAGCCTGCGCCGCTGGCAGTTCGATCATTCTTCTACCGCCGATAAAGGCGTTCAAGGCTGGGAGATCGCACCGATTCCGCTGACACCACCCCGAATCGGGAACGAATCCCACCATGCAGTCTTGGCGTCCCAATACCGCCCGATCACCCGCGTGGCACAAAGCTCCTGTTCATCGAGAAATCAAATATGGACCATTGACCGGAACCGGCTCGTCCATTTGCAGGCATATCATCCGCATTGGTCTGGATAGGTGCGCGCGAGCACTTTGGGAAGCAGCCGGAGGCCTGTCAAGGCGGTCGGTCAGGTAGGGAGCGGGCGGCGGCGAGTGCGGTGTTGTCTGGTGCGACGCCGCGTGGAGGACGGACCTGGAACGGTCTCGCCCTCCACACGGTGCTACAGCCGGTCATCGCAGCACCGCCGGGTCACCTCCGGCGACTTCGCTCGACTGGGCCTTGGGGATGCGCAGGAGGGCCATGGTCAGGAAGCCGCCGGCGATCGCGATCCCCGCGGCACCGAGGAACGCGGCCGAGTACCCGCCGGTCAGCGCGACCGGATCACCGATCCGCCCCGCGCCGAAGGACACGCCGACCGCGGTCATCGCGGCCAGACCGAGCGCCGACCCGATCTGGTACGAGGTGTTCACGATTCCCGACGCGAGTCCGCCTTCCTCCGGTTTCGCACTGGAGATGGCGGTACCGAGCGACGGGATGAACGCCAGCGCCTGACCGAGTGCCGCGCCCAGCGAGGCAGGCAGGACGTCGACGACGAAGTTGCCCGTGGGGCTGACGAACGACAGCCACACCAGCCCCGCGGCGAGCGCCCACAGACCACCGATGATCATCTTCTTCGGCCCGAACCGGCCGATGAGCCGGGGTGCGACGGCGACCATCAGCACGACGATCAGCACCGTCATCGGCAGCAACGCCGCACCACTGGCGAAGGCCCCGTAACCCAGGACCTGCTGCAGGTACAGGTTGAGGAAATACCACATCGGGATCCACGCCGCGCCGAGCAGGAACTGTGCGAGGTTCGCGCCACCGAGGTTCGGCGTCCGGAAAATACCCAGCCGCACCAACGGCACCGCGCGCATCCGCTGGATCACCACGAACACCGCGAGCAAGGCGACACCGCCCGCGAGCGCGCCCAAGGTGCCAGCCGAGTCCCAGCCCGCTTCCGGCGCGCGGACGACGCCGTACACGGTCAGGCCGAGGCCCGCGGTCGCCGCGACAGCGCCGGCGAGGTCGACCGAACCACGCCGGGCAGGCGCGGACGGCATCAGCTTGCCGGTCGCCACGATCGCGACGAGCGAAATCGGGACGTAGAGCCAGAAGATCCACGGCCACGACAGCCATTCGGTGATCACGCCGCCGAGGAACACCCCGGCGGTACCGCCGGCGGGAGCGGCCGCGCCATAGAGCGCGAGCGCCTTCGTCAGCTCACGCGGACGCGCACCGAACAACATCATCAACAGCGTCAGCGCCGACGGCGCGATCAGTGCCGCTCCCGCGCCTTGCAGGACCCGGCCGAGCAGTTCGACCCACGCGGTGCCCGCCATCGCGGCGACCACCGAACCGCCGAGGGTGACGACCCATCCGGCGGTGAACATCTTCCGCGCGCCGAACAGGTCCGAGAGGCGTCCGCCGAGCAGCAGCAGACCGGCGAGCGCGATGACGTAGGCGTTGAACACCCACGACAGGTCCTCCGGGGAGAACCCGAGGTCGTGCTGCATCGCGGGGAGAGCGACGCCGATGATCGAGGTGTCCATGATGACCATGAACTGGGCCAACGCGATGAGTCCCAGCGCCCACCACCGTCGCGGGTCCGGGGTTGTCTCCGCCATGACGACCGTCCTTTCGAGAACTAATTACCCCTAGGGGGTATTGCGGAGTTGAAGGTAGACCGATTCACATCGCCGCACAAGTACCCTGTGGGGGTATCGATGTAGCAATCGTCACAGGAGCCGTTTTCATCGCAAAACCCGTTGCGCGACAAAGAGTCGTCACGTAGAACATCGAGACCTCGACAGGCGATCGCGAACCATCGGCGCTGGACAGGTACCCCATACGGGTATAAAGTTCCCGCCGTCACCCGCCAGAATGAGGAGGAGCCGTGCAGCGTCTTCAGTCGCTTGATCCAGCCGACGCTCCGGCCCGGCAGGGCACCTCCACCGGCGACGAGGACGTCGCCGAGTTGCGGGAACACGGCTGGAGCGATCAGATCGTCGCCGACACGGTGGGACCGGTGGCACTCAACCTGCTGACCGGTTCGTTCACTCTCGGCGCAGGACTCGAACCCGTGCCTGCCGAGCAGTCCACAAAGGAGAAACACGACCATGCCGGTTGAGCACGACCACTCGCATCACGAACACCAGCACCACGGTGATCACGGAGGCCATGAGCAGCACCAGCCTGCCAAGGCGTCCTGGGGCATGGCGGCGTCGGCGACCCTGCACTGCCTCACCGGCTGCGCCATCGGCGAGGTGCTCGGCATGGTGATCGGCACCGCACTGGGCTGGGGCAACGTCGCCACCATCGTGCTCGCCGTCGCACTGGCGTTCGTCTTCGGTTACGCGCTGACCATGCGCGGTGTCCTGCGGGCGGGTGTCGGCTTCAAGCAGGCGCTCAAGGTCGCCCTCGCCGCGGACACCGTGTCGATCCTCGTCATGGAGATCGTCGACAACGGGGTGATGCTCGTCGTCCCCGGCGCGATGGAAGCCGGACTCGGAAGCTGGCTGTTCTGGGGCGCGCTCGCCTTCGCGCTCGCCGTGGCCTTCGTGCTCACGACGCCGGTGAACAAGTGGCTCATCGGCCGCGGTTCCGGACACGCGGTCGTGCACGCCTACCACCACTGACAATTTCGGCATGGAGACCTTCACGTACCACGGCAGTGACGGCTGTCCGCTCTACGCGATCTCCCTCGGATCCGGGCCGCCCCTCGTGCTTCTACACGGGGGCGGCCCGGATCATCACAGCCTCGTCCCGCTGGCCGAGCGGCTGACGGACCGGCACACGGTCATCCTCCCGGACGTGCGCGGCTACGGCCGATCGGTCTGCACCGGCCCCGCCAGTCACACCTGGAGCCGTTACGCCGCCGACGTCGCCGCGCTTCTCGACCATCTCGGTTTCCAGCGCGCCGCAGTCGGCGGAACCGGGCTCGGCGCCACCGTCACCCAGCGCACCTGCCTCGAGCATCCCGGCCGCGTCCGCGCCGCCCTCCTCATCAGCGTCGAGGACATCGAAGACGACGAGGCGAAGCAAGCCGAGGTCGCGTTCATGGACGCGTTCGCTCAGCGTGTCCGGACCGACGGCATCGAAGCGGCATGGGCGCCGGTCCTGCCCGACCTCGCACCGGTCGTCGGCGCGCTGGTGCGAGACGCCATCCCGCGCTCCGACCCCGCGAGCATCGCCGCCGCGGCCGCCATCGGCCACGATCGCTCATTCCGCTCCGTCGACGAACTCGCCGCGATCACCACGCCCACCCTGATCTTCCCCGGCATGGACCAGCGGCATCCGATCGCGCTGGCGGAGAACGCCGCCCGTGTCATGCCCAACGGCCGTCTCGCGCCCGTTTCCCTGTCGGACACATTGCGCACCGCCGCAGATCTCGCCGACGCGTTCGCGCCCGCCATTCGCCGGTTCCTCGCCGAGCACGATGTTCCCAATGTCGCATTTGAGACGCTCAGTGTCCCCGATGAGGCATTGGGGACATCAGGCCCGCAGCGCGTCGTCCTTCACCACATGAGACGCGGTGAGGACCAGGCGCGGCAACGCGGCGGTCAGTGAATCGAGAGACACGGCCTAGATGATCTGGTGGCTCCGCCGTGTCGCGAAAGCCACTTTCGGGACGTCAGATGTCGCGAAAGTGGCTTTCGCGACATGCTCCAGCTGCGTGGCCAGGACCGTCCACTGAGGACAGGACTGTCACGGCGAAGAGGCGCTCGTGCGGCACCGAAAGTGCCGCGCGAGCGCCCGTATCGAGCGAGGGTCAGCTCGCCGTGCTGCGGAATCCCTTGAGCCGCAGGCTGTTCGTGACCACGAAGACCGAGCTGAACGCCATCGCGGCGCCGGCGATCATCGGGTTGAGCAGCCCCGCCGCGGCCAGTGGCAGCGCCGCGACGTTGTAGGCGAAGGCCCAGAACAGGTTGCCCTTGATGGTGCGCAGGGTCCGCCGGGACAGCCGGATCGCGTCCACCGCCGCCCGCAGGTCACCGCGGACCAGGGTCAGGTCCGACGCCTCGATCGCGACGTCGGTGCCGGTGCCCATCGCCAGGCCGAGGTCGGCCTGTGCCAGCGCGGCCGCGTCGTTGACGCCGTCGCCCACCATCGCGACCACCTTGCCCTCGGCCTGCAACCGCTTGACCACGTCGACCTTGTCCTTGGGCAAGACCTCCGCGATCACCTCGGTGATCCCCACCTCCGCCGCCACCGCGCGGGCCACGGCCTCGTTGTCCCCGGTGAGCAGGACCGGCGTCAGCCCGAGCGCCCGCAACTGCGTGATGGCCTCCGCGGAGGTCGGCTTTACCGTGTCGGCGACGACGAGAACAGCTTGGGCCTTCCCGTCCCAGCCGACGACGATCGCGGTACGGCCGTCCTTCTCCTCGGCGGCCTTCGCCTCGACGAGGTCCTCCGGCAGGTGATGCGCCCAGTCCTCCAGCAACGCACTGCGTCCGGCCAGTACCGCCTTGCCGTCGACGATCCCTTGTACACCAAGGCCTTCGACGTTGGTGAACTCCTCGACAGCGGGCAGCTCACCCACTCGCTCGCGTGCCGCACGGGCGATGGCCTGCGCGATCGGGTGCTCCGAAGCGTTCTCCAGCGCCCCGGCCAGCCGCAGTGTCGTCTCCTCGTCGACACCGTCGGCGACGTGGACGGCCACCAGCGACATCTGCCCCGTGGTCACGGTGCCGGTCTTGTCGAGGACGACCGTGTCGACCGACCGGGTGGACTCCAGCACCTCCGGACCCTTGATCAGGATCCCGAGCTGCGCACCACGCCCGGTGCCCACGAGCAACGCGGTCGGCGTCGCCAGCCCCAAGGCGCACGGGCAGGCGATGATCAGCACGGCGACCGCCGCGGTGAACGCCGCCGCCACCGTGCCACCCGCACCCAGCCAGAAGGCCAGGGTGCCGACGGCGAGCGCGATCACGATCGGCACGAAGACGCCCGACACCCTGTCGGCCAGCCGCTGGACCTGGGCCTTCCCGGTCTGGGCGTCTTCGACGAGCTTCGCCATCTGCGCCAGCTGCGTGTCCGCGCCGACCCTCGTCGCACGGACGGCGAGCCGTCCGCCCGCGTTGACCGTCGCGCCGACCACGGCGTCGCCGGGTCCGACCTCGACGGGGACGCTCTCGCCGGTCAGCATGCTCGCGTCGACGGCGGAACTGCCTTCGGTGATGACACCGTCGGTGGCGATCTTCTCGCCCGGCCGGACCACGAACTGGTCGCCCACGACGAGCTGGTCGACCGGGATACGCACTTCCTTGCCGTTCCGGAGAACCGCGACGTCCTTCGCGCCCAGCTCCAGCAGCGCCCGCAGCGCGGCACCGGCCCGGCGCTTGGACCGCGCCTCGAAGTAGCGTCCGGCGAGGATGAACGTCGTCACCCCGGCCGCGACTTCGAGATAGATGTTGCCGTCACCGGCCATCCGCTCCACGGTCAGCTCGAAGGCGTGCGTCATCCCCGGCGTTCCCGCGCTGCCGAACAGCAAGGCGTACAACGACCACAGGAACGCGGCCAGCGTGCCCATCGAGATCAGCGTGTCCATGGTGGCCGCGCCGTGGCGCAGATTCGCCCACGCCGCCTTGTGGAACGGCCACGCCGCCCAGACCAGCACCG
Source organism: Amycolatopsis sp. cmx-11-12 (assembly GCF_046269425.1). NCBI lineage: Bacteria > Bacillati > Actinomycetota > Actinomycetes > Pseudonocardiales > Pseudonocardiaceae > Amycolatopsis > Amycolatopsis sp. cmx-11-12. The sequence continues at coordinate 17,288 of NZ_JADNQM010000047.1, forward strand.
GCGCCGCCAGCGTCAGGGAGATCCACTGCCAGTAGGTGAACTGCAACGCGGGCACCATCGCCAGCAGGATCACCGGCACCGACAGCACCGCGGAACCGATCAGCCGCTGCCGCAACGGAGCGATCGGATCGGCCTCCTCACGAGGTTCGTCCGGGCCGGTCGTCTTCTCCGGTGCGGGCACGGCGGCCGAGTATCCGGCCGCCTCCACCTGCTCGATCAGCCGCTGGGGTTCGATGTCCCCGCTGTAGGTGACCTTCGCCTTCTCCGTGGCGTAATTCACCGTGGCGGTGACGCCGTCCAGCTTGTTCAGCTTCTTCTCGATACGCATCGCGCACGACGCGCAGGTCATCCCGGTGATCGCGAGTTCGACCTCGGCCGTGGTGGCCTGGTCCAGATCGGAAGTCATCGTGGTCACTCCTCTCCGGCTCGCGGTCAGCCGTGTCCGCCGTGGCCGTCATCGGCCGGCGGGGGTGGGGTTTGGTTCTGCGTGGCCGAAAAGGCCGGTGTGCCTGTGGTGGGGACAGTGAACTCCGCGGTGCGGACCTTGCCCTGATGCTGGAAGTCCAGGAACAGCCGGTAAGTGTCATTCGACGGGACTTCGGCGAAGAAGGTCACCGTGGGGCCGGGCTTCGTGCGGCCGTCACCGGGCTCGCCGTCCGGGTGGACGTGCAGGTAGGCGAGGTCGCCGCCGCGCAGCGCCACCAGATGTCCGTAGGCACCCAGGTACGGCTGGAGATCTGTCACGTCACGGCCGTCCTTGGTCACCGTCAAGGTCACCTTCGACGCCCGGCCCGGCGTCAGCTCCCCGTCCAGGCGGACCTGGTAACCGTCGACGTTCGCGACCCGCGACGGCTGGTGCTCGACGGGCTTGAACTCCCCCGCCGCGGCGACGTCGACGCCCAAGGTCGTGGCGCTTCCGCCGGTCGGCTTGAAGTCCGCGAAGACGCGGTACGAGCCCGCCTGCGGCAGCGCGAGCGGCACCGTCCAGAGGCCGTCCGCCCCCAGTTCGGGATGTATGTGCTGGAAACCCGCCGTGTCGCGGCGGACGACGATCAGGTGCATCCGCTTCTCGTGTTCGACGTCGTAACCGGTGACCGGCGCGCCGTCAGGCCCGAGAACCTTGAAGGAGAAGGGCTGGTTCGTCCCCGCGGTGAGCGTCGTGGTGGTGGGCGTGAGGGTGTAGCCGCCCCTGGACGACGCGAGCCCGCCGGGCTCGTCGGTCGGCGCCGCCTCCGCGACGGTGCCGCTGTGAGCGTCCCCGTGCCCGGCGTCCTCGCCACCGGGCAGGCCGGCAGCGCCGGCGAAAGGACCGACAGCGGTGCCTGCGACCCAGGCGCCACCGGCGACCAGGGCAAGCGCCACACCGTAGGCGGAGAGCTTCGCTGTTGTGTTCATCGTGAAGTCCTTAGTGCGGGGTGGTCCCCGCGATCGGGAGCGGACCGCGGATCAGGCGGTCAGCTCGTATCCGGCTTCTTCGACGGCCGCACGGACATCCGCGACCTCGGGTTCCTGGGAGCTGGTCACGGTCACCGCTCCGGTGGGCAGATCCACGCGGACGCCGGTGACGCCGTCGATCTTGCCGACCTCTTCGGTGACGGAACGGACGCAGTGGTCGCAGGTCATGCCGGTGACGGTGTAGGTGGTCTCGCTCATCGTGGGTCTCCTCCAGTTTCGTTGCGCTGCTTCAGGAACGGACAAGGCGGGCGATGACGTCGCTCGCTTCCTGGATCTTCTCGTCGGCTTCGGCGCCGCCCTTGGCGATGGCGTCGGACACGCAGTGCCGGAGGTGTTCGTCCATCAACCCCAGCGACACCGACTGCAACGCCTTGGTGGCCGCGGACACCTGCGTGAGGATGTCGATGCAGTACTTGTCCTCTTCGACCATCCGCTGCAGACCCCGGATCTGTCCTTCGATCCGCCGCAGCCGGGTCAGGTATTCGTCTTTGCCTTGCGTGTATCCGTGCATCTCTCGTCCTCCTGGAACCGACTTTACATACCCTAGGGGGGTAGGGCAACAGGCATACCCCCATGACGTATGTCACCGTCCGCTTCCGCGGCAGCCGCTTTCGACGCACCGCCCCTCGACGGGCATGATTGAGCCGTACGCGGAATCCCGACTCGAGGAGTGAGCGTGGCCGATCACGGCGACGACAAGGCGAGCCAGCTCAAACGCCTGCGACGCGTTGAGGGGCAGATCCGGGGCCTGCAGAAGATGGTCGAGGAGGACAAGTACTGCATCGACGTCCTCACCCAGGTCTCCGCGGCGACCCGCGCCTTGCAGTCGTTCTCCCTCGAACTCCTCGAGCGGCACATGGCCGGCTGCGTCGTCGAAGCCGCCGCGAAAGGCGGCCCCGAGGCGAGCCGGAAGATCCGGGAAGCCTCCGAAGCGATCGCGCGCCTGGTGCGCTCCTGACTTCTGCGGCACGACGAGCGGGCGGGTGACCTTTTCACGTCACCCGCCCGCTTCTTATTCCGCCTCGACGACCGCCCTGGTCGCCGTGAACCCGGTCCGCACATGGGCACCGTCGCAGAACGGCTTTTTCGCCGAGTTTCCGCACCGGCACAGCACCTGAGTACGTCCGGTCAGTTCGTATTCTTCGCCGTCGTGGTCGACCAGCCGGACAGGCCCCTTCACCTGATACGGCCCGTTGTCCACGACCTTGATGACGACGGCCGGTTCAGCTCCGTTCTCCTCGGCCATCGACGTCAGCCGACCACCTCGTAGCCCGCTTCTTCGACCGCGGATCGCACCAGCCGCGCGTCGACCAGCCCCTCGCTCACGACGGTCACTTCACCGGTCGCGATGTCCGCGTCGACGTCGCTGACCCCGGCGACGCCGTTCACCGCCGTCGTCACCTTGTTCATGCAGCCCGAGCAGGTCATGCCCTTGACCGTGTACACGGTGGTGCCCATCAGCTCTCACCCTTCGGTTCGAAAAACTCGTTCACGCCACCACGGTAACATTACCCCCGTAGGGTATGTAAAGAAGCTGTTGTCCTTACCTCACAACAAGGACGTGTCCCTGCGCTGCTCATAGCCGCGCTGCTGGACGAGTGCCGGGCTCGGCGGCGGGTGCCACGTGCCCGATGACGCACGCCACCGGCGGGTCGAGGTCGAGCATCTCGGTCCGGAGACGCTCGAACCCGGCCTCGGCAAGCTGGCTTGCCAGCTCGTGGGCGGCCACCGCCGAAGTGGCCGCGGTGGCACCGGGACAACGGGGCTGGGATACCAGAGCGATGCGGCCGCCGGGCCGCAATAGCCGGGCGAGTTCGCGTAGCCGGGCTGCCGGGTCGGGCCACATACCTGCTGTGTTGACCGCGAGCGCGGCGTCGAATGGCCCGTCGCTGATCGACAGGCTCTCGACCGACGTGTGCACCAGGCGTACTCGTCCGGTCCTGATGGCGGTCCTGTTGCGGCGGCCGGCCTGGCGGATCATGACCTGCGAGTGGTCGACGCCGACGACCAAGCCCCGGGACGCTCGGGTGGCGAGGGCGGCGATGGCCACGCCCGGACCGCAGCCGAGTTCGATGACGCGGTCGGTCGGCTGGACGTCGAGAAGCCGTACCGCCCAGCGGTTGCGCGCCACGTTCGACGAGCGCCCGCCCATGATCCAGCCGACGACGTGCCCGACGACTCCGGTCGGCCGGCGGAACTGCGCCAGCCCGCCGCGAGGACCCCACCATCGCAGGATGCGGCCCAGCACCCTCTCCTTGATCTTCATGAGGTGAGCCAAGCACTTCGAGTACGCTTGAAGTCAATGTCTGCTACCGAGCGCACCCCGGCGTCGTTGTCCATTGGCGAACTGTCCGAACGGACCGGCGTGCCGACGAGCGCGCTGCGGTACTACGACGAACTCGGCTTGGTGCGGCCGACGGCACGGGAAGCGGGCCGACGGCGCTACGCCGAGTCGGCGGTCAGGGACGTCAGCGCGATCCTCTTCTTCCGCGAGATCGGATTCTCGCTGGCGGAGATCGGGCGCTTCCTCACGGGCGAGCGCCAAGGCCGACGGGAAATGATCGATCACAAACTGGCCGAACTGACCGAACAGCAACTCCGGATCGAAGTAGCCCGCACCGCACTCGACCACGGCCGGAAATGCCCGGCCAGCGATCCCCTGAAATGCTCCCGATTCTGGGCGATCATCGAAGGGCGACAGCGCGGCCTCTCACTGGAAGAAAGTCACTCGCGAGCGCACTGACAGACCAGCCGTGTGGTGTGTTCGACTGACAGTGCGCGGACGCGCCTGCGGATATCTTGTGGCCGACCCCCACGACATCTTGAGGAGCATCATGACGACCACCCGGCGCGTTCTCACCGTTCTGGCCACCGCAGGTCTGGCCATCTCGGTCCTCGGCGCGGGTTCCGCCTCGGCCGCGACCAAGGGCAACATCTACATCTCCAACAACTGCGGCAAAGCGGTCTCCACCACGATCCACCGCACCAACGGCTCGATGATCGCGGGCACCGGGGCCGCTCCGGCGGGCAGCTACTTCGGCTACCCGGTCGACTTCGGCACCTATCAGGTTCGTGTGCCCGCCGGTAACCGGAACGTGAAGATCCTCGACCTCGGCGGCAGGGCACAATCGGCCATCGTCAAGGCCTGCTGACCTGCGTTGGGGCATCGCGCCAGGGCTCCGCGATCAGCCCGGGACGAACACACCCATCAGGGCGAGCGCGGTTCCGACTCCCGCCGCGGCGAGAAGGGTGGTCACGACGCCGCGCCTCAGTACGAGAAGCAGGATCAAGGCTCCGGCGAGCACCGCGTACTGCCATAGCTGGGTCAGGCTCAGTGCGAGCGGGATCGCCGAGCCGAGGATCGCGCCGATGGCGGCCGGGCCCGCGCCGTCGAGGAACGCGCGCACGCCGGTGTTGCCGCGCAGCCGGTCGAAGTGCTTGGCGCCGAGCAGGACGAACAGGATCGACGGCGCGAAGGCGACCACGGAAGCCAGGATTCCACCGGCGAGCCCGGCTGCCGCGTAGCCGACGACGGCGACGGTCTGCACCACCGGGCCCGGGGTGACTTGGCCGAGTGCGACGGCGTTGAGGAATTGTCCGGCGGTCATCCAGTGGTAGGTGTTCACCGCATCGTCCTGCATGAGCGGGATGATCACGAAACCGCCGCCGTAGGACAGCATCCCGACTTTGAGCGCCACCCAGGCGATCGACGCGAACACGCCGGCGCCCGCGGTCGCGGTGAGCAAGGTCTGCGCGGGAAGGGCGAACAACGCCGTGCCCGCATCGCCGCGGCGGGCGCGGTGCGCGGTCAGTTCGACCAGTCCACAGCCGAGGAGCACCAGGACCAGCCACGGGCCGAGGAGTGCGGCGGAGGCGATACCCGCGATGACGTAAAGGATCCAGCGCACCCGGCCGGGGCCTGCCACGCGTCGCCATCCTGGGAGCACGAGCGCGGCCCCCGCGTGCACCGCGACGGCCGCGACGGCGGCACCCGCTCCCGCTCCTGCTCCGCGCACCCAGTTGGGCGGGGATCCAGTGAGGAACAGGGCGGCCAGTGCCAGGATCATGATCAAGCCGGGCACGATGAACGCCGCCCCGCCGACGAGTGCTCCCGCGCGTCCGCGGACCCGCCACGCGGTGAAGACGGCCAGCTGGGTCGACGCCGGGCCCGGCAGCAGGTTGCACGCGGTGATCGCGTCCTCGAACTCCTGGTCCGACAGCCATCGCCGGCGCTGTACACACAACGCCCGCAGCAGAGCGATATGCGTTGGCGGGCCGCCGAAACCGATGCAGCCTATCCGGCCCCATTCCCGCAGCACGGTTCCCAGACTCGGCGCACCGGTTCTGTCCTGTGTGGACTCCTGGGTCATCGGGCGGCGGACTGGAACAGTTCGACCGGGTGGATGCGGTGCCAGCCGCCCGGTGCGGGTGTCGTGCCGTCGGGCATCGGGCACCCGGCGGGGCCGCTGAGGAGCAGCCGGAGGTTGCCGCGCACGGCGAAGTCCAGATGCCGGTTGCAGAACTCGACGGCCGCCTCGACGTCGTCGACCAAGTCCGTCGTCATGCTCGTGTCACCTCATCTTGAGAATTGCCCGTATCGATCGGCACGCCGAAACTGGCGGTCAGGTACTCGATCCGGCTGTCCAGCTCGCCGGCGAGGCGCCGGAACGCCGGGTAGGTCTCCCCCGTGTCGTCGGCTTCCCGCGCCGGATCGGGCAGGCTCCAATGGATCACCCGTGGGTGCCCAGGGAATTCGGGGCAGACCTCGCGGACCCGGTCGCACAGGCTGATCACCCAATGGAAGCGTCTCCGGCGAAGACCATCCACATGGACCGGTTCATGGCTGAGCGTGATCCCGCGCTCGGCCAGGGCGCGCACCGCGTTGGGGTGCAACGGTTTCGGCCGACTGCCCGCGCTGAACACCTCGACCGCCGGGCCGGCCCGGTGCCGCAGCAACGCCTCCGCCATCGGCGACCGGCCACTGTTGCCGGTACACACGAACAGCACCTTGACCGGAGAAACGGATCGTCGACCGTCCACAATGGTCGACGCAAGACCGGGATGAAGCGCGTTTCCGGCGAAGGCGAGCGCATCCGCGCACTGGCGCAGATCAAGGTGGTAATAGGTGTCGCGTCCGTCGAAGCTGCTCCGCCGCGCGGTGACCAGCTCCGCGGACCGCAGTTTCCGCAGGTGGTAGGACACCAGGTTCTGCGGCTGCCCGACGACGTCCACCAGCTCTCGTACCCGGCGATCGCCGTGCGCCAGCTCGCGCATCAGCCGCCAGCGCAGCGGATCACTGGCCAGCCGCACGAATGGCGGCGGCCCGGACGTCTCGACGGTGGACACGGCCCGGACAATACATCAATCCAGGTTGATATACCTAGACGGCGGCGCCCGTCGCCCGTTACCGTGTCTCCGTGCCGTCTCCCGAACACGTGGAGTTGCCATCACCGAAGACCTGCCGCACATCCCGCCCACCGACGAAAACCTCGAGAAGCTGGTCGACGCCCTGACCGAACGGTTCCCCGCGGAGCACGACGAAGTCCAGGCGATCGTCCACCGGCACTTCGAGGAACTCAGCGCCGACGCGCCCGTGGACGCCTACCTCCTCCAACTGACCGAAGGAAAAGCCACGGACGAACTCCGCAGCCGCCATCCGGCACACGACTAGCGTCGTGCGCGCCGGGCCTGATGCGTCGCGAAAGCCACTTTCGGGACGTCAGATGTCGCGAAAGTGGCTTTCGCGACACGTGATGTGCGGCTGGGCGCGCGGGAAACAGGGCTGAGCCGGGATCAGGCGGCGCGTCGGGAGCGCGCCCGCGCCTGCCAGCCGAGAACTGTGGCGACCAGCCCGAACGCCAACGCCGCGAAGCCACCGACGATTCCGCCGCCGGTGCCCGGGCCACCGTCGGCGGTGGCCACCAACCACCCCTCCGAGGACCAGGCCGACCGGCCCGGCGACCAGGGCCACGATGGCGCCGCGCCTGCCGCCGCGTCGACCGGCGGCGCGGGCCAGTGCCCACCCGCCGATGACCACGCCCGCCAACCCGGCCAACCCGGCCACGCTGCCCGCGAGCCGCCCGGTGGTGAATGCGTAGGCGTCGACGGCTGCAGGCTGGGCGAGCAGATGAGTGACGAACATGAGGTACTCCTTTTCCACTACTGGGATGTCGCCTCAGCATGTCCGCCCGTCCCACCGCGGTCGTCGTGCGGACGCGGACAGTCCGTACTACCGCCGTCGCCGCGGAAATCCAGGGACTACCGCGTCCGTGGTAGTCGCCTGATCCTGCGCGTGCGGGACTCGCCGGCGCGGTCGTCCGGCTAGATTGCCTCCATGGGCACCGAGCGGATCGCTTTCACGTGACTCGCGTGCCTGGATGCCGCACTCGGGTGTACGGCGTCCGATCACACGAGATCCGTCTCTGAGCACGCGAGTGCGGTGCCGCGTCACCCAGGTCACCGTCTCGCCCGAACGCGCCACATTTGCCTTACCCCCCAACAGAGCAATTCCGAAGAACAGCACCGTGATGCCGAAAGAACAAAGCAGCAGGCCGCCGATCTTTGCCTCGACGTCGGTGTCCGCGCCGCGCGGTGTGTTCGAGGAAGCGGCGATGACAGCGGCCGAGCCCTCCACCTCCGACGCGTCAGCGGATGGCGAGTGCGACGAAACGGGTGTTCTCACCGGGCCAGAAGTTGTCGTCGCTGACCACGAGAAGGGTGCGTTCACCCGTGGGCAGGGTCGGTCCCCAGGACATTCCCTCGTAGTTGTCGATCAGCGGCAATGGCAGGTCGCGGAAGTCCAGCAGCAACTTCTTGCCTGCCGGCGTGACGGTGGTGCCTGCCAGTGAGTCGACGTTCTTGACGTCGGTGGCACCTCGCGTGCTCATCTCGAACAGCTTCACGTTGTAACCGTGTCCGGTGACAAAGCCACGTTCGATCACCAGATACCGGGTCGGATCGGTCGGGTGCGCCAGAATCTCCGGGATCCCGGAGTCGGCGAACGAACCGGAAGGGTTCGGCACCGCGAACAACGGCTCCTGGGGATAGGCGTACTGAGCCAGCGGCGTACCGGCGCGCGTGTGCACCGTGACCCTGGACAGTCCGCCACGTTCCGGTGTGGGCACCGGCCCGTCCTGCAGCAGCGGTGACTCCACCGCGCTGGTCAGCAACGCGCCACCGGCGGTGAAGGTGATCGCCTCCAGCACCAGATTGCGCCGCGGCCCCGTCTCACCGGTGGTGATCTTGTAGTTGCGCGGCAACGACAACTCACCCGCATAGGCGCCATCCCGGCCCGCTCGTTGAAGTGACGGCTGGATCACCGGATCCGTCGGCGTAGGTGTGCTGCGCGGCCGATTGCCTTCCTGGCTCCACCAGTACTTCCCGGTCCACGGATCCACCCGGATGTCCTCTGGATCGACCGTCGTGCCGTCCCCGGCCGATGACGGCGGATACGCCTGCCCATCCGGACGCAGGAACGGTTTCGTGCCGGTGAAACGCACGTCGTGCACGCCTCCGCCGTCGACATCGATCTCGGCGGTGTAGAACCGGGCGGCCTGACGATCCGAACGGTCGTCGCTGATCATCACCCACTGGCCGGTTCGTTTGTCGCGGTCGATCCCGGACAACCCGCCGACCGTGGTGCCCTGGAACTCCGAATACTGCGGAATGGTGCGCTCACCCAGAAAACGCACCTGGGACCACGCTTGGGCGGCGACCGTTGCCGCCGAAGCGGGCACCTCGGCGGCGGCGACACCACTACCTGCCAACAATCCGGCGACAGCAAGGGCGACAACGCCCCGCGAAGATCGAATGCGCATACCTCGACCCTTGCTCAAACTCCCCGATCGATGGCAGGACCATCCAGGTACGCCCCTGACACGATCAGGTGGCCGAACGCGCACGCACCGAAACGGTGCGAGCCGGTGAGTGCGGGTTCGGTTTCCGGGTCAGCGGAAGGCCCCGGCATGTTCGGTGGCCCATTGAGTGAAGGTGCGTGCCGGACGCCCGGTGACCTCCTCGACGGTCGGCAGGACCGTGTACACCTCGGGAGGCGGGTTCGTGCCGAATCCGATGAGGGGTTCGATGACCTCGTCCGGCTGCCCCGCCGCACGGAGCTGATCGCGCACTTGGTCTTCGGTGAGCTCGATCAACCGGAGATCCCGGCCGATCGCCGCACCGATCGTGCGGACCGTGTCGGTCACGGTCAGTGCCTCGGGGCCTGTCACGGGATAGCTTCTACCCGCATGTCCGTCCTGGAGCAGCGCGGCCACCACCACGGCGGCGATGTCGGCTTCATGGACCTTGGCGCTCGGCTGGTTCGGGAAGCCCTCCCGAACCACCCTCTCGGTGCGGATGGACTCCGCCCAGCCGAGTGCGTTCGCCATGAACTCCACCGGCTGCACATGAGTCCACTCGAAACCACCGGCTTCCACGGCCCGCTCCACCGGGCCTTCTTGATACCCGGTCAGCACGGTCACTTTGCGCACACCGGCTTTCACGGCCAGATCAACGATTTCCGGCGCCGTTTCCAGCGGCGCGTAACCCTCACCCGCGAACGAGATGAGATGCACGGCGGTTACGCCGGCCAACGCCGGAGCGACGGTCTCCGGTACGGCGAGGTCGCCCGCCAGCACCTCCACCCCGGCTGGCAGGTTCGCCGCCGCTGGATTCCTGGTCAGTGCACGTACTCGCCGGCCTGCCTGGACAAGCTGTCGAACCACGTGACGTCCGACGGTTCCGGTCGCACCAGTCACAAGAATCACGTGGTCTCCCCAGAATTTCGCGTATTCCCGAAGTCAGCCTATTGGCGGCAAAGGAATGGCGGCAAACGTTTTGTTCGGAACAGGTGCCCGTGGCGATCGGTGGGGACCTGCTCGATGCGCCGAGCCGGGGAGTCCTTGTGCTCACCGCCTCATCGAGTCCGAACCGATCCTCGGGTCCTGGAGCAGCGGGTGGTCGAGCAACTGCTGACCACGATCTCGACCGAGGTCGATCTACGCGATCCGGCCGCCTATCTCAACCGGACGATCGCCGAGTTGTCCCTCGCTGACCGGAAAGCCACCTCCGAGATCGACGCGCACCAGCGGGATCTGTGACGGCACCACCTCCTGGTCCTACCCGGAGATGGCGCCGCCACACGTCGGTACCGCTGGTCAGCAGGTGCAGATGCCGCCGTTGTTCACTCCGGCGATGCCGTTGCCGCCCGCGAGGCCGCTGGCGCCGGACGGCGTGGCGATGGTGTCCGCCCCGTCGTTGATGGTTCCTGAGTTCCCGAGACCGCCGGCACCCGCGGCACCGCCGATGCCACCAGGACCGCCGGGGCCACTGCAGCCCGTGCCGCCGTTACCGCCGCCGGCACCGTTGCCACCCTTGCCGCCGGTCGCGGTGATGTTGTCGACACCGGTTCCGCCGGTGAGAGTTCCGGAGTTCCCGATCCCGCCGGCACCACCCGCGCCGCCGACACCACCGGCACCGCCAGGCTGGACGGCTGCGAAACCATTGCCGCCCTTGCCACCGACACCACCGTTACCGCCGAGACCGCCATTGGCCTTCAGCGTGTCGACACCGGCACCGCCGCTGATGGTCCCGGAATTCCCGACACCACCCGCGCCACCGGCACCGCCGACGCCACCAGCGCCGCCGCCGTGACCGCAACCGCCGACGCCACCGGCCGCTCCGGTACCACCGGCACCACCGTTGGCGGTGACAGTGTCGAGACCGGGATCGCCGAGGTCGCCGGTGAACGTTCCGGAGTTCCCGACGCCACCGGCCGCACCCGCGCCACCGATACCTCCGGCACCCGCGCCACCGGCCACGAGGCCGCTGTTGCCACCCAGACCGCCGAGACCGCCGTTTCCGCCCCTGCCCGCGGTGAAGGTCGCTGTGTCGCTGCCCGCGCCACCGGTGACGCTCCCGGCGTTGCCGGCACCACCGATCCCGCCGACGCCGCCGTTACCACCGGCACCGCCCGCGCCGCTGGCGAATCCCGTCCCGCCCTGGCCGCCACTTCCTCCGTTACCTCCGGCACCACCGGTGACGGTGATGCTGTCGGTGCCGGCGCCGCCGTCGATGACGCCGGTCGACCCCACGCCGGCACCGCCGACGTTCCCCGCTCCGCCGTTGCCTCCCGCGTTGCCCGCAGGAGTACCCGCGTTGCCGTTGGCTCCCGGAGGGCCGTTGGTACCCGCGACACCGGCGACGCCGGTGACCCTGATCGTGTCGTTACCGGCAAGACCGTTCACCGTGCCGTTCACGGCACCGCCGGTGATGGTGATGATGTTGTTCCCCGAAGTGCCGTTCAGCACCTGACCGGCGGGGATCCCGGCGGTGCAAGTGAAGTTGGCGCCGCTTTGGCTGCACCCCGGCGGGAGCGCCCACGCCTGCGAGGGAACCGCGAGAGCGAACCCCGCCGCGGTGCCCACACCGATCAGGACCCGGCCGACCCGCCCCGCCGTACTGATACGTGCTGTCGATCTCATGATCAACCTTCCACCTGTGAAAGGGGTCCGGGACTGCTGCCACGGACCTGCGAGGTGGTGTGATGACCGGGGGTCTGGGGTCACTGCCCGGTGCCGCGTACCTGAGGGCACCGGATCCACCAACACCCTCGACATGACCGACCTTTCGCCCTTTCACCAGGCCTGGCAAGGGAAACGATGGCCGGTCACCCGTACGTGGCCAGGTCTCCCACCGATGCAGCAACCGCGAGGCGGCAACGCGGTGAAGCCGTGTCCGGTCAGGATTCCGGCGGCTTGCCGGTTCACAGTTCCGCGTTGAGGTGCTCTCCCCGGATGACGGCGACGGGACACACGGCGTGGGCGATCAGCGCCTGGCTGGTCGACCCGAGGAGCATGCCCTCGAATCCACCGCGCCCCCGGCTGCCGACGACGAGAAGTCGCGCCCCCGCACCGCATTCGAGCAAAGTGCGGACAGGCCTTCCCTTGCGGACGACGATCTCGACCCGAACGTCCGGGTACTTCTCCCGCCAAGGAGCCACCTGCTCCTCGGTCGACTTCCTGTCGGCGGCCTCGATCTCGGCCGGATCGACGGAGAGGAAATGAGGCCGGATCGCGCCGTGGTCGACCAGTTCCGACCAGGTCCGGACGACGGTCAGGTCGGCGTTCCACAATCTCGCTTCGTCGAACGCGAACCCTAGGGCCGCCTCGCTGACCACTGAACCGTCCGTGCCCACGACGACCGGCCCCGCTTCCGGTGCGGCACCGTCCGGTTGCCGACCTCTGGCCACGACGATCGGGCAATGTCCGTGGTGGGCGAGTGCGACCGCGGTGGAGCCCACCAGCATCCCGGTGAAACCGCCGAGTCCTCGCGACCCGAGCACGACCGCCGTCGCCCTCGCCGACTCCTGGATCAGGGCGGCCGCCGGGTTCCACTCGCGGACCGCGGTCTCGATGACGAGATCCGCATGCCTGGCCAGTACCGCTTCCTTCACCTCGGAAATCCACGCTCGACCACGGCCCTCGAAACCCTCACGAACCCCTTCGAACGAAGGGATCACCCCCGGCATCTTCACAACCGGGATCGTGAACACGTGGACGAGCCGCAAGGGCAGCCCGCGTTTCGCGGCCTCGTCCGCCGCCCATATCGCGGCGGTCCTGGCGGACCGTGACCCGTCGATCCCAGTGACGATGGACCTCTCCGTGCCAACCGGCATTTTCGCTCCTCAATGCTCTGTCTAGCCGAGTTCTTGCTTCAGCCTCGCTGTCCGAAGGCTTCGTTCAACGAGGGGCCTGCCGGGCGGTGACAGCCGGAAATCACGGATTCCCCACGGGCGAGGGCGGGATCGGGGCCACCAGGCGTCGTCGGCGCAACCGCTCTCCGACGCGCGAAATACTCTCAGTACTCTTTATTGTACAGAGAAAACCGCGTGGTAACGCGGCAATAATTCACCTGCACCCGATTCCGGTGCGGAAATCGGCGTACAGTGGGCCCCGCCCGCCGCTTGCGCGAGAACGAGCGAGGAATGGTCCATTAAGGACTGTCCATTGGGGACCATGGGAAGAAGACGACATGACCGCCGATCGGAAAGACCTGGGTCTGATCGCCGAACGGCTCCGTCTCGGCACCGGGTTCTCCGCCGCCGAACGCGATGGGATCGCCGAACGACTGGCCGCGCTCGGTTCCAGGCTGCGTTCCTTCAGCGCTCACTCTCGAATGCCGTCTGCATCGCTTTCCCGGCCCGCATCTGGTGGCCGGTTCTTCGGCACCGGACCTGCCGGTCGCGCTCAACGAGGTCCGCACCGACATGATCCGCCAGGTGGACCACGCGAAGACCCGCACCGAACCGCGGCACAACCGCGCGCTGCGGCACACCGCGGTGCCGCCCACGTCAGGGGTGTGACCGCGAGGCGTGGGCGAGGATGGCGTCGATGTCCGCGGTGCCGTCGGCGACCTCGCGGGACAGCTCCGCCAAGCGCAGGTTGTGGCCGCGAGCGTAGCCGCGCAGGGCGATGAAGGCGTTTTCCATGTCCGGATCATGGCTGCGTGCGGACAGGACGCCTTTCGCCTGTTCGATGATCACCCGGCTGTTCAGTGCGGTCTGCAGTTGCTCGGTGAGGACCTCACCACGGATGATGGCGCGTTGTTGCAGGAGTCCGATGGTGGCGACGTCGGCGAGGGCCTGGCTGAGCGCGGTGCGATCGGCGTCTTCCCGTACGGGTTCGGTGTGGAGCAGGGTGAGACTGCCGATGACCATCCGGCGCAACCGCATCGGGACGGCTTCCGCGGCGCGGAATCCGGCCGCGGCCGCCGCGGCCGTGAACTGGGGCCACCGGGCGGCGTCATCACGGAGGTCGGCGCTGCGCATCGGGCGGCCATCGCGGAGGCAGTCGATGCACGGCCCGTCTTCGGCCTGTACCGCCAAGGTTTCCAGCAGCCCGGCCCGTTCGGAGGAGGCAGCGGCCATCCGGAGCTTGCCCTGGGCATCGGCCAGTACGACCCCGGCGGCGGAGGCCTCCATCAGCCGGACGCACTGTTCGACGAGCGTGCGCAGGAAGTCCGCGACGTCGAAGTCGTCCACGAGGGTGTCCGCGAGTTCGACGAAGGTGCGCGCGAGCAGCCTTTCCCGTGCCACGGCCTCCGAGGTGTCACCATGCGCGAGTTCTTGCGGTTTTCCTGTCATGATTTCATTCTCCCGTCTCGAGAACCAGTTCGTACCCTACGATCCGCCTGCCCACCTCGTTCAGTGACAGGTGATGGGCATAGGCGTATGCGCGGATCCTGATGAGGGCTTCTTGAAGACTCACATCGAGTTGAACGGTCACGATGCCGGTGGCCTGATGCACCGCGCTGTGCAGCTCGCCTTGTCCCAGCAGCCTCTCACCCTGTGCCGCCTCGGCATCGTCCAGCAAGGCCACCATGCCCGCCTCCGCCAGCACCAAGGCACCGGAAAGCTGTGGCCCGCTGAGCGGGCCCGGTGTGGTGCGGTACAGGTCCAGCACACCCAGGCGCGCGGCGCCGACCTGTAACGGGAACGAGAACACCGCCGCCACACCGAGTCCCGCGGCACCCGGAGCGTAGGCGGGCCACCGTTCGTGCTCGGCGTCGAGATCCGGTGCCAGCACCGCCCCGCCCGAAACGAACGCGTCCACACTCGGTCCCTCCCCCACCGTCAGCTGCAGATCTTCCAGCTGCTTCCCCGCCTCTCCGGTGGAGTGCACCAGGATCTGGGTGCCATCGGCCAAGGCCCCGGCCATCACGCTCATTCCTGCCCCGGAGACGGCCAGTTCGGTGACGCACAGTTCGCAGATGCGCCGGACCAGGTCGAGGCCACCGTCGGCATCACCGAGAAGTGCGAGCAGCCGTTCGGTCATGGCAACGCGAGGCTGAAGATCTTGCGGACGACCGAGCCGACCCGGCGGCTGCAGTCGGCGTCGTCCGCGCCGAGATCCGCCACCACCCGCCGGCGCAGCGAATCCAGCTCCTCACCGATGAGTTCCGTCATGGAGCATCTCCTTGCCGTAGTTCGGGTTCCCGGTCGAGGCCGGGTTCGGGAGGGCCGGACTCCGCGGGTCTGCTCGTGTGGACGTCGGCCGGGGCGACGTGTTCGTCGGCCTCGCTGCGCAAGGACCGGATGCCGGAGTTGAGCACCGCCAGCAGGGGGACGGCCAGCAACGCCCCGGCGATGCCGCCGACGAGGAGCCCGGTCGCGATGGCGAGCACCACCGCGAGCGGATGGAGCTTCACCGCCCGGCCGAGCAGGAACGGTTGCAGCAGATGGCTTTCCAGTTGCTGGACGACGAGGACGACACCGAGCAGGATCAGTGCCGGGACGAGCCCGTTGGCGACCAGCGCGATCAGGACCGCGACCGTGCCCGCCACCACCGAGCCGATGATCGGCACGAACGCGCCGAGGAACACCAGCGCCGACAGGGGGACGGCCAGTGGAACACCCAATACGGCCATGCCGATACCGATGCCGACAGCGTCCACTGTGGCCACGGCGATCGTCGCGCGCACGTAGTTGACGAGCGCGGCCAGGCTCCGCCTCCCGGCGACGTCGGCCCGGGTCCGCGTCCGGGTGGGCACCGCGCGCAGCAGGAACGCCCAGATCCCGGGCCCGTCAGCGAGCAGGAAGATCAAGACGAACAACACGAGCAGCGCCTGCGCCAGCACTCCGCCGACGGTCGCCGCCGTGCTCAGCGCGCCGGAGGCCAATCCGGTCCGGGAATTGGTCAACGTCGCCACCAGGTCGTTGGCCGACTCCCGGAGTTGCGCGGCGCTGAGATGGAGCGGTCCGGTGGTGAGCCAGTTCGCGACGGCGTCGACGCTCCTCGTGAGCTGGACCCGCAGGGCGGGTAGCCCGTTGACGAAGGTGAGCACCACGAAGGTCAGCAGGCCGCCCAGCACCGCGAGCCCGCCGACCAGGACCACCGCGACGGCGAGGCCGCGGGGCATCCGGTGACGGGCGAGGAAGGTCACCGCGGGAGCGAGCATCGCGGCCAGCAGCAGCGCGATCGCCACCGGCACGACCACCGCGGCCAGGTAGCCGACGACCAGACCGAGCACATACAGGGTCGCGCCGATGACGAGCAGCCGCCACCCCAGCTCCGCGGTCACCCGCACCAGGCGCGGCACCGCGGACCGGGCGTCGTCGGGAACGTTCGGCTCGTGCCGGGGATCGGCCATGAGCAGGCCTCTCGTATGCCGCGGACGGCTCGCCGCCTCACGCGTACTGCTTCGACGATAGTCCCCAGCACCCCGGAACGCCGGGTCAGTAAGACTCCCCTGGCCGGGCCAGGGCGAACCGGCGCTCCATGCCACGAGCACCGACGCGAACAGTCCACAAAGGACTCTGGTGAGGGTGCAGGAGACCGACACCGTCCGCCGTCTGCTCCACTGGGCCGGTCATCGGCGCACCCGCCAGCGAGGCTTGGACTTGAGGACGGCCCCGGCGACCCCGACGAGAATCGTGACGACGAGACCGTGCTTCGCTCGGCCACCCGACAACGACTTGGCGACGAGGCCGAGCACGATCCAGGCGAGAATGCCCATGGCGACTCCTTGGCAGAGCATGTGGTTCGAGCCTGCGACGCCAAGGTCCTGGGCGAAACCCGATACACCACGATCCGTTCCGCCGGTTCCGGGCGGCCGATCGGGTGACACCCCTCAGCGTAGACCTTGATCCCGGTGCCCGGCACGCCGATGCGAGACCGGTACCTCCGGCCGAGAAGCCGGGTCCGGAAACGGCTCTTTCCCTCCGCCGGCGCGGTAGACTGCCGAGGACAGCGCCGGAGTGCCCAGACACCGCCCTCACGACGATCGCCCGTCAACCGGTCGCATCTGTCCCTTGGCCCGTGCGCTTGTCCTTCCCGTGCGGCGAGATTCAGCGGTGGCCGGCCAGTCTGGAGCCGGATCGTGAAACTCATAACGCTCGATCTTCGCCTGCCGCGTCGCCCGCGACAGGATCCCACGACGCTCGGCGCGGCCCCGCAAACCACGACAGGCCTCGTCAGCGAGGGACACGAGCCTCCGGCGCGCTGTTCCGCCCCCTTGGCCGTGACGGTGGAACAACTCGGCCGGACACTGGTGCTCGTCGTGGACGGCGACCTGGACCTGCACACCGCGCCCACGGCACGCCAGGCGATCGAGGCGGCGTTGAGCCATCGGCCGCGACGGTTGATCGTGGACTTGAGTCTCGTCCAGTTCCTGAACTCCGCCGGGCTGGAGGTCCTCCTCACCGCCCACCGGCAAGCCGCCCCGCACACCGACTTCCGGCTGGTCGCCACCACACGCGCCGTTTGGCGGCCGCTGCAGATCACCCGGCTGCACGAACAACTGATCATCCACAGCTCACGCTCGGCGGCCATCGCCTCGTGAGCTTCCCCCGGTTGTCCGGACAGCTGTTCTCTGGTTCACGGTCGTCCACAGAATTTTCGCTCGGCTTCGAAGGGATCCGGGGGAATGGTGACCTGGGTCCGATGCCACGCGCCGGTCAGGTTGTCCCAGAAGCGTTTGAACGTCAGTGGTTCTCGGGTCGAACGTTGGATTTCCGCGAGGTCGCCGCAGTTGAGTGCGCGCCGGGCGGCGCCCACCTGCGCGGGGGTGATCTGGTCGCGGAAGGCGAAGTTGCCCGCGGGCGAGACCGGCGCCTCCGGGGCCGCGTAGTCGGCGACGAGCCAAGCGTTGCTCAACGGTTTCGAATGGCCGGGTTTGCCCTCCGGGAAGGCGAGCCGGGCGCCGATCGGGTTGCTCAGCCCCCAGAAGTCGACGATCCCGACGTCGACGGGTGCCAGCATGCCGACCGTGCCGAGGTACACGCCGAGCACCGCCGCCTTCCCCGGGAGGTCCGCGCGCAACGGGGCGGTGATGATCTCGCCGTGGGCTCCCTGGTAGATCAGCACCCGGCTGCCGGAGTTCACCGCGTCGGCCACCGCGTCCTGGAGGTTCCGCTGTGTCGGCGTGAAGTCCGAGGAATCCGTCGGGTGCTCGCGGCCGGTCCACGCTTGGTAGTAGGCGCGTTCGTCGTCGATCGAGCGCACCGCGGCGGGCGTCTCCCGGTACCGGGCCAGCCCGGCGCACAGCGGCGCCCACACCACGACGACCAGTGCGAGCATCCCCGTGGTCCGCGATCGCGGGAGCACCAAGATCGGCAGCAGCACGAGGAACAGCGACGGCAGCAGCATGCGCGCGTGCATGTAGTCGCCGCCGACCTTCAGCACGTACACCAGGAGCAGCAAGCCCGCCACCACCGGGGTCAGCGTCAGCAGCAGGCCGGTCCGGTCCGCGCGTGCCCGCCGCACGAGCCACGCGATCATGATCGTGACCGGCACCAACGGGATCCACAGCAGGTACGGGTCCGCGAAGTCGGTCAGGTAGGTGAATCCGCGGGCCCACCTCGACGCGTCGGCGTTCTTCGTGATAGCGGGCATCGGGACGAGGATGCCGTAGTAGCCCATGCGGAAGATCTCGTAACCCAGCGGCAGCGCGGCCGCCGCCCCGGCCGCCACGAGCGTCACCCGTGGGCCCGGCCGCGCCAGCAGCCACAGCGCGACCAGGAACACCGCGGAGACCAGCGCCTGTTCCGGCCGGACGAGCGGGCCGAGCCCGATGACGAGTGCCGCGCCGGCGATCGCCTTGCCCGACGTGTTTCCCCGCAGCCGCACCAGAAGCCACCAGCACGCGGCCATCCAGAACGTGTTGAGCCCGGTCTCCAGACCCGACGTCGCGTACTGCCAGACCGGGTGCAGCGCGAGCAGAACGAGGACGCCGACGGGCAGCAACCAGGTTCCGGGCCGGTCGTGCAGGCGCCGGGTCGCGGCCACCGCGATGGCGAATCCGCCCGCGGTCAGCGCCAGCCCGAGCATCCAGGAGATCGCCGAGGTGTCGGTGTTCCCGGAAACGAATCCGACGAGGGCGAGCAGCCATTGCCAGAGCGTGCTCGTGGCGGTTTCCGCGCGTTCGCCCAGGGAATAGACCGGGCCGTTCCCGGACAGGATCTGCTCGACGATCCGGGTGAAGATCAGCGCGTCGTCGCAGATCCAGCGGGTCAGGTAGCCCAGGACCGCGATGAGCACCGCGGCGGACGGCGCGAGCAGGCCGTTCCAGCGGATTCTCGCTCGCGAACGTGGCACGTCGAGCGACCGCAAAAGGGCGCGCGAGGGCGCGACAGGAATGGTATCCATAAGGAAGAAGTCCTTGTCTGGAAAGAAAAGATATCGAGAAGATTCAGCGATTCACGACGGTGCGGCGGTAGTCACGGATTCCGAGGACGGTCAGGGCCACCACAACCAGCCCGGCCAGGCTGATTTGGACGAACACAAGCACGTCGAAAGTGACGAACCAGCGCTTCAGCACCAGGGTCTGCGCCACCGCCAGCGCGATGCACAGGGCCAGCGCCAGTGTCCACGGCGCCGCGCGTTGTTCGATGCGGCGCCGCAAAAGCAGGTATCCGGCACCGGCGATCGTGCAGAGCCAGACGAGCGGGGACAGCCCGGCGAGCCCGCTGAGGTCGCTCGCGAAGAGGTACCCGGATGTCACGGCGGCGACCAGGCTTCCGCCGATGGCCCACCACCACGGGCGCGAGGGCGGCAGCGGGGCGTCGGCATGGAAGGCCAGCAGCAACAGCACCAGCGGAAGCCACTGCGGGGCGTAGTTCACGACCAGATCCGGGGCGAGACCGAGCGAGTATCTGGTCAGGCCCCAGAGCGCCCCGGCGGCCAGAATCGCCCCGGCGGCGATCCGCGCCGCGCGGCGCCACCCGTCCACCAGCAGTGCGAGCGGGACCAGGGCGGCCGCCAGCAGGATGAGGTCCCTGATCAGGTCCGACCTCAGTGCGGCGTGCGCGAGCGGAGGCATGTCCTCGCCAGGAGTCGCGATCATGACCCAGAGTTTGCCGCCGACGCGGCTTCCGGCCTTGAGCACGCCCCAGAGCAGGCCGAGGAGTACGCCCACCCGCATCAGGTCACCCAGTGCGACCGTGTGGGCGGGTGCCGCCCGGCCCGCGAGCCGGGTGCGCACACCCAGTGCCAGCAAGGCCCACAGTT
Source organism: Amycolatopsis sp. cmx-11-12 (assembly GCF_046269425.1). Classification (NCBI taxonomy): domain Bacteria; kingdom Bacillati; phylum Actinomycetota; class Actinomycetes; order Pseudonocardiales; family Pseudonocardiaceae; genus Amycolatopsis; species Amycolatopsis sp. cmx-11-12. Next base: position 37,744 of record NZ_JADNQM010000047.1, read on the forward strand.
CGGTCCACAGTGCCGCGCGCGCCCGTTCTCCGTGCAGGTCGAGCAGGGTGCCGACCATCTCGTCGCCGCGTTCGGCGCGATACCAGACCGGGAGCACCCGCACCAAGGCGCGGTACTGGGTCTCGGCGCCGATCATGCCCACATCTCCGCCGCCTGGGGCCATTGGCCGCGGGCCCGCAGCACCGCGCTGGCGGTATCGACGTTCGCGGCCAGCCGCCGGGTCTGATCGACCAGTGCCGTGCTGCCCGCCCCGGTCAGCCGGTAGTAGCGCCGGAGCCTGCCCTGGTGGATCTCCTCCCGGTCGTGCTCGGCCCAGCCGTCGGCGACCAGCCGGTCCAGGACGCCGTAGAGGGTCCCGACCCGCAGGCGCACCCGTCCCTCGGACAGCTCCTGCACCCGCTGGACCACTCCATAGCCATGCCGCGGCTCGTCCGCCAGCGCGATCAGCACCAGGAACGTCTGCTCGGACATGCTTCGCTCCGCCATGGGTCCACATATATCAGAAGACGATATATAGCGGGTCGCGTTGCCTCGCCGTTCGCGAAATTTCTCGCAGCGGCGGTGATCCGGCGGGGCCGTGTCGTCGCAGTGGCATGCTCGTCGTGTGGACTACCGCTTGGCACCGTGGGTGCTGACCTGGGACGAGGTGGATCCGAGCCGTCACCGGTTCGACACCACCTCAGCGCGAGACATCATCCGTGGGCTGGCCCCGGCTTCGACTGTGCCGACACCGCCGTCGGGCAGTGCTGGGGAACGCCATGTCATCGACTGGGCGGATGACACGGGCGAGGCGTGGGCGGATTCCATGACCTTGGAACTCATCGAGCAGTACGGACGCTGGGCCTCCGGATGGCGCTGGGCGCGAGACGAGGGCGATATCGGTGGAGGCCCGGTAGGTAGTTGGTGCTGCCCGAGGGACTCCATCACCAGCGCCGAGGAGACCGTGGCCCGGGTGGCTGAGGCGCTGGTCGAGTGGCGTGGCTGGCTGGAAGACCTGGCCGCGCGGTTTGACCAATATCCGCTGGCAGGGCTTTCGGATCCAATTCGGTTCCAGGCTTGGGAACGCGGCGCGGTGCAACTGGTCCACCATGTAGCGGATCGCACCGGTGCGGGCGACGCCTGGTACCGGCACTGCGCGCAGGTACTGACCTGGTTCCTGGCCCGCTGGGGCGTCGCTAGCGACACCGCCGAGCGCTTGGTCGACCAAGCGATTGGCGGCCGATTCGACAGTTGGGCCGAACCTGCCGAGACCGTGGTGGACGACATCGCCGGGCAAATCGCCCATGCCGCCACGACCTGCGTGGTGGACCAGGCCCGTGACTGACCACCTGCGTCGCTGGTGCGAGACCCGCGAACAGGTGCCCTGGCACGATGTCCGTCACGGCCGAGGCTGGCCGCGGAGCCCCGTCCAAGCGCGTCGCGATGGGGTCACCCACCGGATCACGACCGTCGAGCACGGCCGCGAGCCTCTCCGGGCGCAACGACTTCTGGCTGCATACGAGCAAATGCGCGCCGATGCCACCGCGGACAAGGCCCTTGACTTCGAGCTGCTCGCACGATGGCAACGGAACATCTTGGGCGTGGCCCGAGCGCCGTTCCGTAGCGGCCCGGCATTCGCCAAGCGCGGCCGGGAGCGCTACGGGCTCGACACGGACACCCCCGCACGGCTCGAAGTCTGTCTCGCGGGCAGCCGGGACCCTGCGTTGCCTGTCGCGTCGCGCGCCGCCCGCGCCTACCTGGACGTGTGCTTCTTCCATCCCTTCGCGGACGGCAACGCCCGCTCGGCCCTCCTGGCCCTTGCCTTTGTGCTCGCCAAGGCGGACATCGTGCTTGACCAGGTCGGCCCGCTCGCTCAACTCCAGCGGCCCGTTGATGACCCAGAAGCCGCCAAGAGGATGGCCGACCTGGTCGTCACCCTGATTGAAAACACACAGCGCCGCTTCGAAGCATCCTCCACAAGCCATTGCCGATATGCACCGAGGGAACTCTGAAGACCGCTGGTTCGTGGTCCAGATTCCAGCGTCGCGCCAGGCAACTTGAGGAGTGGATCTGGACCACGTCCTACGCGTCGGTGACCGTGGAGGCGATGTCGGATTCCCGGTCGATGCTGGGGTTCGAGCCGAACCAGTCCAGGCACACGACCATGGCGTCGTCGGCGGCCATGCCGCCCTTGCGGCGGTCGTGCAGTTCGGCGAGAACGGCGCTCGGGACATGGGCCGCGGGCAGTTCCGTGGTCGCGAGGATGGCCTGGGTCAGTTCGCTGTCGCCGTAGAGTTCTCCGTGCGGTCCGGCCGCGTTGTACACGCCGTCGCTGACGAAGACGAACCGGTCGCCAGGCAGGGTCTGCAGGGTTTCGGCGGTGTAGAGGGTGTCTTCGAAGGTACCGAGGGGAAGCTGTTCGTCGAAGTGGACACGTTCGGCTTTGCCGTCGCGCAAACGCCACAGCCGGGGTGATCCCGCGTCGACCGCGGTGATCCCACCGGTGGCGAGGTCGAATTCCAGCAGGAGCGTGGCGACGTGTTCTTGGCCGCGGTGCTGCGCGTAGATCGCCTGGTCGGCGAGTTCCGCCTGTGCGTCCAGGGGAATCCCGGCGCGCCGGGCGTTGCGCAGCGCGTTGACGGCGAGGTTCGTCAGCAGGGCGGCGCTGCTGCCTTCGCCCATGCCGTTGACCAGCGTGACCGTCAAGGTGCGGGCGGAGGCCGACCAGTCGAAGCAGTCGCCATAAATGGCGTACGCGGGTTCCAGCTGGCCACCGAGCGCGAATTCGGGACGGCTGCACGCGCGGCCGGGGAGTAGCTGCCACTGCATCTCCGCGGCGAGCGTCAGCCGTGAGGACCGGCGGGCCTGCACGTACAGATCGGTATCGCGGTCGGCGACGAAGACCTCATGCCCCAGAGCTTCGGCGAACCGGCCGAGTTCGGCCCACACCGGCGGTTCCGGCTCTTCGGGCAGCGTGACGACCAGGACACCGAGCCGATCGCCGCGCACGGTGACCGGGAGGTTGGCGCGGATGCCGTCTCCGGCGGGCTCGAACGTCGCCAGCTGGGTGATGAACGCTTCGCCCGCCGTGGTGTCGGCCACCGGCATCGGCTCGGTCGTGTACGGCAGGATGGTCACTCGCCGCAGTTCGGTGAGGCTGTAGTCGGCCATCAGCAGCTCGACGGCACTGGCGCCGAAATGTTCGCTCAACGCCGCACGCAGCCCGTCGAGCAGCGCATGAGGCTGAACGCCACGCAGGACCCGTTCGACTGCCAAGGATCTGTCCACCGCGTTTGTCTCCTGCCCACCGGAACCCGGTGCCTCAGATCGAGCACACGGGATGAGTCCGCACCGCTCCGTCGGACCGGTCGCAGGACGTGCCGCGGTGAGCTGAGCTGACAGTTCAGCATAAGGATGCGAGAGTGGGTCTGTGAATCGGTCCTCCGAGCCGCACGGCACCGACACGGTGGCGGCGGCCGTGACCGAGACGGCCGAGCTGCTCGAGATCATGTTCGAGCGGGCTCGCGAGGCGTCACCGCGTCCGCTGTCGACGTCCCAGGTACGCGCCGTCGTGGCTCTCGATCACCACGACGGGCTGAACCTGCGCGCCCTCGCCGAGGTGCTCGGCTCGACCCCGCCGCTGGTGAGCCGTCTGTGCGACCGCTTGGAGGCGGTCGGCTTCCTCGAACGGCTGCCCAGCTCGGCCAGCCGCCGGGAAATCACGTTGCGGCTCAGCGACCGCGGCCGCGCATACCTGCAGGACCTGCGGGCCCGTCGGCGCGAGAGCCTGCATGCGGTGCTGGCGAAACTCACCCCCGAAACCAGGGCCGCGCTCACCACTGGCCTGCAGGAATTCCGTGAGGCGGCGGCCGGCGACTAGATCCGGTGTGCCGTACCTGACTCTCTCCAGTAGGCTAACTATTGTCATATGACAATGGTCGCTACTCGCTCATCGCCTGAGGCGGCCCGGAGCTCTCGGGAGGCCGCTCGGTGTTGAGGACGGACGACTCCACCGTCCGGGACTTGCTGTCGCGGATCTTCGGTGAAGACCAAGACGAGCTTGCCGACGACTGGGTCCGCCGGCAGTTGACGGACTCGTCGGCCCTGCTCGACGAGGCGGCGCTGCGCCGCGAGGCGACCGAGTTGTTGGGCGCGCTCCGCGACGCGCTCGACACCGGGTCGCCGCTGACCCGGATCATCGAGCGGGACCAGGCGGTCCGCTCCGCCCTGCGCGGGCTTTCCGAACGGCGCGCTCGCGCGGGCGCCACGCCTGCCGCCACGGCCACGGCGATCCTCGCGCTGAAACGCACGACCACGACCGCGCTCGAACGCCGGAGCGAGGACCCGGCGGTGCGCTATCAGGCGTCGCTGCTGGTCAACCAACTCCTGGACGCCGCGGGCCTGCTCACCTTCTCGGTCTACGTCGAAGGGCGCGAGGAGATCATCCGCCGCCAGCACCAGCAGATGCTGGAACTGTCCACCCCGGTGATACGGCTGTGGCGGCAGGTACTGGCCGTGCCCCTGATCGGCACCCTCGACAGCGCCCGCACCCAGGTCGTGATGAACAGCCTCCTGGAGGCCATCCAGACCCACGAGGCCCGCGTGGCGATCATCGACATCGCCGGCGTGTCCACTGTGGACACCGCGGTGGCGCATCATCTGCTGCAAACGGTCAGTGCGGTGCGGCTCATGGGCGCCGAATGCCTGATCAGTGGTGTCCGACCATCGATCGCGCAGACCGTCACGCAGCTCGGCATCGATCTCTCCCAGATCGTGACCCGCGGCTCGCTGGCCGACGCCCTCGCCGCCGCGCTGGAGCTGCTCGGCGACCGCACCGGCGCGGTGACCGGGTGACCACACAGACGGGCCTGCCGATCCTGCGGCTCGGGGACATCCTGATCAGCGGCCTGGTGGCCGACCTGGACGACACGACCGCGTTGCGGTTCACCGACGAGCTCACCACCCGGATCTCCGACGAAGGAATCCGCGGGGTCATCCTCGACATCTCCCGGCTGGAGATCATCGACTCCTTCGTCGCACGGGTGCTGATGCAACTGGCCGCCACCGGGCGCCTGCTCGGGGCGCGGATGATCGTCACCGGCATGCGCCCGGCGGTCGCGATCACGCTGTCCGAACTCGGCCTGCGCCTCACCGGCGTCCAGACCGCGCTCAACGCAGAACAAGCCATGGAACTGCTGGGGTGGCGCCGCCCCGCCGAGGCCGCCGAAGAGGCGCCTCATGCTTCCTGACGAACTCACCGGCCCCGGGCAGGACATCCCCGCACGGGAACACGCCGTCCGCGCCGAGGAAGACCTCCTCACCGCCCGCCACGCCGTGCGGGCCAGTGCGGTCGCCGTGGGCTTCACCATCGTCGACCAGACCAAAATCGTCACCGCGGCCAGCGAACTGGTCCGCAACGCCTACATCCACGGTGGCGGCGGCACGATGACGATCACCGTCGCGCGAGACGGGCGGGGACGAGTGGGCCTGGGACTGACCGTGCGCGACGAGGGCCCCGGAATCGCCGACGTCGAACAGGCCATGACCGACGGCTTCAGTACCGGCGCCGGCCTCGGACACGGCCTCGGCGGAACCCGGCGACTCGTCGACGAGTTCACCATCGACACCACTCCCGGCCGCGGCACCGCGGTCACCATCGTGCGCTGGAAACCATGACCGTCACCGTCGCGGAACCCACCCGCCAGATCCGGATCGACCACGTCAGTGCGGTCTACACGGCGGCGCGCGTCGCTCGCGAGATCGCCGCGGAGGCGGGGCTGCCCGAGGTGCTGGCCGAACGCGCGGCCGTCATCGCCTCGGAACTGGCGGGCAACATCGACAAACACGCCACCGACGGCGAGGTCTTCATCCAACGCTCGCTCGCCGGGGCCGGCGTGGACATCTACGCCGCGGATTCCGGGCCGGGCATGGCCGATCTGGACTACTGGCGCATCGACGGTCACAGCACCACCGCGACGCTCGGCACGGGTCTCGGCGCCGTCTGCAGGCTGGCCACCGAGTTCCGGATCCGGTCAGCGGAGGGCTCGGGCACCATCGCGGCGGCACGCACACTGGTCACCGGCACGAACGCCGCGGCCGTTGCTCACGTCCACCTGGCCCGCGACGGTGAAGACCGGTGTGGTGACGGCCTGGCACTGGCCTGCGTGCCCGGTGTCCGGACCATCGCCGTCGTGGACGGTCTCGGCCACGGCCCCGCGGCAGGCGACGCGGCGGTGGCCGCGATCGACGTCTTCCGCCGCCACCCCGGCCGTCCGCTCCGCGACCACCTCACCGCCATGCACCGGACGCTGCGGCAAACCCGCGGCGCCGCCGTCGCGCTGGCCCGGATCTCCGGTGGCCTGCTCGAATTCTGCGGTGTCGGGAACATCGGCGGCCTGGTGTTGATGCCCGGCGAAACCCGGCCGCTGCTCAGCATGCCCGGCATCGTCGGATTCACCTTGCCGGACGCGCACGTCCGGACCGTGAACCTGCCGGAACACCACCTCGTCGTGCTGCACACCGACGGCATCGGCAACGGCTGGCGCGGCGCCGCACCCCTCGGCCCTCTTCCGGCCCCGGCACTCCTCGCCGCCGACCTCGCCCATCGGCACCGCGACCCCTTCGACGACGCCACGCTGCTCGTGGTCGGATCCGGAACGGGCACGCCATGACGCGCTCCCCCGTCGACCGGCTACGCCGACGCCTCCGTGAGGCCTGCGCCGCCGCGGGTGTCGCCGCCGACGAGCGCGCCAAGCTCGTCCTCGCGGTGACCCTGCTCGCCGAACCCGCGTCCAAGACAGGCAGGCCACCCGAACTCTCGATCTCCGCGGGCGACGGCCGGCTGGCCGCCACCCTCCGGTTGCCCGATCCGGTCGGTCAACGGCAACGCAACGCCCTGCCCCTGCTGCCCGACGCCGGGGACAGCGCGACCCTGACCTGGTACCTCCCCGCCGTCCACGACACGGCGCCCGTTCCCGTAGACGACGAACTGGCCACCCGCGAGGAAATGCTGGCCCTGATCGCCCGCGCCGACACGGTGACCCAGGAGCAGCGCGAACTCAAACACGAACTCGCCGAAACCAACAGCGGCGTGCTCGCCATGTTCGTCGAACTCGAGGAACGAGACGAGCAACTCCGCCAAGCCCACGCGGTGATCTTCCGCGAACTCGAAGACGCGCTGCGGCCGCCACCACCACACGTGGACGCTTTCGAACTGGCTGTGCATTACGCACCCAGCGAACCGGACTCCCCGACCGGTGGCGATCTCTACGACTGGTTCGTGCTGCCCGACGGGAAAGTGCACATCACCCTCGTCGACGCCGTCGGCCACGGTGTCACCTCGACCCGGCACGCCCTGACCGTCACCCACGCCATTCGAACCCTCGCCCTCGAAGGCCACGCCCTCCACGACCTGATCGCCCGCGCCGCCACCGCACTGGCGACCATCGAGCCCGGCTTGATGGCGACCGTGCTGCTGGCCAGGCTCGACCCGGCGACCGGCGACATCACCATCGCCAACGGCAGCCATCCCCGTCCGGTCCTCGTCACCTCCGCCGGCGACACCGAGCTCCTGGTGCCCTCCCTCGTCGGAAGAGGCGTCGGCTTCCCGGACCCCGGCAACGGCAGCCTGGTCCGCCGCACTCTCGGGCCGGGCGATCTGATCCTCCTGTACACCGACGGTTTGACCGAGAGCCGCAAGAACCACCAGGAAGGCGAGGCCCGGCTACTGGCCACAGCACCGCGCCACGCCGGAGAACCCACAGCGACGATCCCCAGCGCACTCGCCGCCGAGATGCACGACGTGGTCCTGCACGCCGACGACACCGTCGTCATCGCGATCCGGCGCAGACCGTGACCCCAAACGAAACCCTTTGGCAGGCAAGAACTATCGCCCAACTGCTCCTGGAGGTGAACCTTGAACGTCGACCATGGAGTTTGCTTTTGTTCAGCGCGGGGTACTGGATTCAGTGCGCGATGTTTCCAGAAAGCGTCTAAAGCGAGGCGGGTGGGACGGATGTCGACACAGCCGGGGATTGCCGAGCGCGACGAGCTGAATCCGGGTGACGTGGCCTACGACCTGGACGCGACCGCCACCAGGGACGTCCGGCACGGTGTTCGCGAGATGCTGGGCCGCTACCGGGGGCTCACCGTCGACGACGCGGTCCTGGTGGCCGACGAACTGATCAGCAACGCCCACCGGCACGGCGAGGCGCCACGCGCCTGCCGCCTGGGGGTCACGCATCAGGGCCGGTACCTTCGGATCGAGGTCGACGACTCTTCGCCGCGTCAACCGCGGCGACGGACTCCGGATGGTTCCGGCGGGCGTGGATTGATGCTGATCGACCGGCTCTCCTCCGCTTGGGGCATCCAGAACCATGCCGATCACAAGACCGTGTGGGTCGAACTCGCGCTGGACCGCGAGGGAAGCAGCGGTCACGCACCGCATCTGGCCGCGGCCGGCGACTGGCACAGCGAGGACTAGCCGTGTCCCGCACCGGAACAGGCGGGTACCGGACCAGCGACACAATCCAGGGTGTCGCTGGTCCGGTACCGTCGACCCTTGTGAGCCAACCGTTCCAGGCCGAGCCACCGCCACCCGACCTGGACATCGTCAGCCGTGTCGTGACCGGGAACATCGTGGTCTCGGTGACCGGTGAAGTCGACACCGAGGCCGCGCCGAAACTTCACGCGGTCGTCACCACGGCGATCGACGACACCGGCAGTGCCTGCGTTCTGGATCTGACCACAGTGGACTTCCTCGACTCCGCGGGCCTCGCCACCCTGATCACCGCCGACGCTTACGCGGAAACACACGGAAAATCGCTGCGTATCGCCGTGGACTCCAACAGCCCCGTGATCCGGCCCATCGAAATCACCGGCCTCGACATCGTGCTGAAGCTCTACCACACCGTCGACGACGCACTCCACGCCTCAAACCGACCTCCTCGGTCAGAGCGCTGACAGGCGAGGACGTCGTACACGATTCACTGAGCAGGACAAGGCTGCTCCTGTAGCCGTCTGAGGACGCGAGCGTATTCGTGGTGGTCGCGCACCCCGGTCAGGCCGAACGGGTCCTGCCGCGCGGTCGAGTCGGTCATCCGGCCTGCCCTTTCGAGTGATGTCGTCCGCCACAGAACCCGGGTTGACCTGCGGATCTGCGGTGCCTACGTTCCTCCACGCCGCCGCAGGAAGAAATCTATGGTGGCTGGGGTAGACATTCAGCCTCGGGTGTGTGTAGTGTTCTCCTCGTACCGAGAGAGACAACGTCAAGCAGGCGCGGGAGATGACGGAACTACCCGCGAAGTGAGACAAGACGGTCAGGCAGGACGAAGCCAATCAAGGAACAGGTTTCGGCTGGTGGCCGGAGAAGTACCGGGATCGAGAAGTGAAGACGTGAACAGCAAGGCCGATCCCGGCGAAGCAGTGCAGTAAGCAGCAAACGCAGTACGAAGTTGCAAGAGCAGTACGAAGTTGCAAGTCAGTAAGTGCAGGACTGGTCAGGTGGCCGGAGCCGATCTTCGACGGGGCTCCGGGCAGTGACCAGAGGCGTGACGCGTGCTGGGGCCGATCAGCGGAAGGGTTCCAGCCGGTGACGTCCGCGAAAATCGCAGTACAGGCAGTACTCAGTAAGAGAGAAACACAGGAAAGAAGGGAAAGGGAACATCATTGGATCGCCCGCAGCGGCTGGGCAGTAGTGCCGCGCGGGTACCGCAGGGTCATCGGATTGGAAGGTGGTTCTCGGTTACGAATAAGCGATCTCCGCATCGTCCGCCTCTCGGACGGACACCGCGGATGCAAGACATCGGCCTCACGGCCGGTTGACAATGGTGAAACCCAACCTCTGGGACCCCGGGCGCCGCAAGTGGCTCCCGGGGTCCCTTGTGATGTGGAGGTGGAATGATTCCTGACCAACGCGACACCCCCGTTTCCAGCGGGGCCGACAAGTTCGACGACGACCACTACCCCGCCTACACCATGGGCCGCGCCGCGGACATGCTGGGCGCCACCCAGAACTTCCTGCGCAGCCTCGACGAAGCGGGGCTGATCACACCGCAGCGCTCGGCAGGCGGGCACCGCCGCTACTCCCGGCACCAGCTGCGCATCGCCGCACGAGTACGGGAACTGGTCGACCAAGGCACGGCTGTCGATGCCGCCTGCCGCATCGTCTCCCTCGAAGACCAGCTCCACGAGTCCCAACGCCAGAACACCGAACTCCGCGCCGCCGAATAAGCCGTCAGGTCAGGGTTACCGCCGCATCTCGCCCCTGTCTAGTTGCCTACAAGGTGTGGTCGTCCAGTCGTAGGCGACGATTGAGGGCGTCGCGGGCGAGGTCGGTCAACGAGCGGTTGTGGTGGAAGGCGTGTGCGCGCAGCCGGGCGAGGGCCTGATCCGGCGGGATGGCGAGGGTGACGGCGAGGAAACCGGCGGCTTGCTGGACTTCTTCCCGGTAACAGCGGAGGCCTTCACCGCGACCGGAGCCGCTGGTCGACAAACTGTGCGCGCTCCGCACCAGCAAGGGCAGAAGCCCGTGCCGGACACGACGGAAATCCCGAGACTGTGATGCGGTCATGGCGCCGGGCGTGGCCCGGTACCCGGTGAGGACTCCGACAATACCGCCGCGGACTCGTAGCGGAGCGGCGATGACGGCTCGCGCCGGGAACCGCATCGCGGCAGGCAAGAACAGCGGCCAGCGGGCCTGATCGGTGGTGGCCAGATCGGGTTCGGACACCGTATAGCCCTCCTGGGCGGCTTCCACGGTGGGACCGTCACCGAGCGTGTACTGCAGATTGCCCAGCTCGGGCCCCAGCCCATCGGCGGGGTCACACCACACCAGTTCCAGGGTCCCCGCACCGGCGGTGATCAGGTCGATGGTGAGGACGTCCAGGCCGAGAAGCACGGCGATGCGCAGCGAAGCAGTGGCGCCGAGATGCTGACCGTCCGCGGCCGCGCGGCGCAGGCGAGCCAAGATGGCCTCAAGGTCATCACCCCTCGCCACGAGGCCTGCAACCTCAGGCCCCGCCTGGGCGGCAACAAAACAGCGTTCCGTGTCGTACATCGGAGTCACCCGTCGAGCGAATTCCTCAACCCGCGTTGGCGAAATTCAGCCACCGGCGAGCTCAGGAGCAATTTACCCCCGCAGAGGGGTCCGTCATGCCCGCTGGCAGGTGCTCGGCTCGCCTCATTCTCGGGTGGCCCGCCCAAGGCCACATTCCGACAGGTTCCACACAGCCTGAACGACCTCACGATACGTCACTAATTGTAGCGCATCCGCTGAAAGAGCGAACACGGCTACCACCTCGGGCTTCCAGGTCCGGTGTGGCGAGGCCGAGCGGCAGAGGCATGAGAGGCCGGCCAGGCTAGGCAGCGCTCGGCCGTTCCCGGACACGACCCAAGGATTCTCGAAGATACTGCAACACCCGATTCGCCTCCCCAGGCGCATGCCTGACGAAGAATGCACACAACTGAGCGAAGATGACACAATTTGATGGTTGCCGAATCTCTCAGAGCAATCTGACCGACCAGGTGCACGAACGTCGACCACGTTGTCGCACTGACGCCGGACCATTTCGAATCATGATCCGTCAAAGATTTGCAGACTACTATTATGAGGATATTCACGCCGTTGCCTTGGTAGTGTGCGAGAGCGCAAGTGCTTGCCGGGCGCAATTCCTCGGGCGGCTCCCCGCATGAAGGATGGTGCGGCGTGTGACCTGATGCCGACACTTTGGAGGAGGCTGGCCGGTCAGTGGGCAGGGCGGGGAGGGCGGGGATGGTGGCGGGCCAAGGGTCGAGACATCACCTGATCGTAGTGGCCGACGTGGAGGGGTTCGGAGATCCGAGGCGGACGGGACCACATCAGCAGGCGGTACGCGAGGGCTTGTACGAGGTCATGGCCGCGGCGTTCGTCGCAGGCGGGCTGGCGTGGGAAGACTGCTATCAGGAAGACCGCGGAGACGCGGTATTCGTGCTGGTACCACCGGACACGGACAAGGCGGCGTTCGTCGAAGCCGTACTTCCGGCGCTAGTGATGCGGTTACGGGTACACAATGACTCACGCCCTGAGATGCAACGCATCCGACTACGGGTGGCGCTGCATGCCGGCGAGGTCGTGTATGACGACCACGGCGTCACCTCGTCGTCGCTGACGCTGGCGTTCCGGCTCTGCGACGCGCCTCCCTTGAAGGCCGCGCTCGCCACCTCGCCTGGAGTGCTGGCGGTGATCACGTCCGCCTGGCTCTTCGACGAAGTAGTCCGCCACATGCCCGCCGCGGCACCCGCTACGTGGCGCCCGGTCACCATTGCCGTGAAGGAGGCCGACACAACCGGCTGGATCGCGCTTCCCGACCACCCATACCCGCCCGAGTCGGTGTCAGTGGGCAGCGGGATGCCCGGTGTCGGGGGATCCGGCACCGGGCCGCCCAGGGTGGTGCCGCGACAACTGCCCGCCAGCCTCTACGACAACATAGGCCGCCCCCGCAAAGCCGCCGACGTCCGCCAACGCGCGGCCCAGCTACAAAAAGAAAGTCATCCACGCGATACTCGTGGCGAGGCCTGAGTTCAGCAGTCATGCCCACGGTGCACCGCGTACTGGCCGTAGCCTAACCGCTTGCCGCCGACGGCACGTCCTCCGGGCGCCTCGCACGGGCCCACTGTGTCACGGCTTGCGCGGTGATTCAGTTCAATGATCGGCTGGGGCCCTGCTCCGGCCGGACGTCGAGGAGGGCGTGACGTGGGCTCATCGCGAGTTTGATCGCTAAAGTCCACCCATGGCCATGTTGGAGATCTCTGATCTGGTGGTGGAGTGGGATGCGCACACCGGCGAGCGCATTGCGGTCCGCAGGGCGGAGGTGGTTGCCCGTCTGCGCGCGGCAGGGGATCGGCGGGCCGCCCGGATGGTGCGACGGATGCCCGTGACGGGCGAGTTCCTGGAGCCCGTTGCGGTGGACCGGCTTCTGGTCCGGGTGCACACCGAATTACAACGGCTGAACGAAGAACTGCATATGGCGCAGCGGTTCGCCGAGTTGCTGGTGCCGATGCTCACCGCCGTCCGGGCGAGTGGGAGCCGCCTGCGGGTGGTGGACGTCGGATGCGGGTTGGGGTTCATGGTGCGAAACCTGGCCGCTTCCGGCGTGCTGGGGCCGGATGTCGAGTTGGTGGGTGTGGACTTCAATCGCGCTCTGGTGGCCGAAGCGACCAGACTGGCCGAGGCGGAGCGACTCTCGTGCACCTTCGTATGCGCGGACGCGTTCGCGCTGGCCGAAGAGGCCACTGTCTATCTGTCGAGTGGGGTGCTGCACCATTTCGCGGCAGACAAGCTGCCCGAGTTCTTCCGCGCCCAGGACCGCGCGGGCACATTGGCGTTCATCCACTACGACATCGCCGCGACCCGGCTGGCCCCGCTGGGCGCTTGGCTGTTCCACCGCGCCAGAATGCGAGAGCCGCTGGGCCGCCACGACGGTGTCGTGTCCGCGCGGCGCGCTCACGGCGACGAGGTGGTGATGTCCGCCGCCGCAGCGGCGGCGGGGATGAATACGTTCCTGTTCGAACCGTTCAGGCATACCAATCCGTTCTGCGCGGCGATGAGGGCGGTCGTCGGTATCCGTCCTGCGTTGATCGCCGATTTCCGCCGTGCCCTGGGACGCCGGGCACGGGGGCTGGTCGCGGGCTGATGGCGACGGTGGTTCCGGTCGTGCTGGGCCTGCTCGCACTCGTCGACGCGGGCTTCGCGGGATTTCGGGCCGCGGTCGGCCGCAATGCCCTGATCCGCAAGCGCTCCTACCATCTGCTGGCAGCACGCCGTGGACTCGTGGGCGGGGCGATCGGTCTCGGGCTGGTAGCACTGCTGATCGTGGCCACTCTGGGCTGCTCGGCGGATCCAGCCGCTCGTTACGGCGAACTGGTCCGCGCGGGCACACGCATGCTCCAGGTGCTGGTGCCGTTCGCGGCTCTCGTGGTGGCATCGCTGGCGGCGTACTGGCTGTTGCCGATGCGGGAGAGCACATTCGTGATCCTGGTCGGTCTCGGGCCGTTCACCCTGATACGGCCCACGGTCGTGCTCGGCGCCACGGTGTGGTCGGTGGCGGGATCGAGCGATTGGCTTGCGTGGGCGGTCGCGATCGCGGCCGCGACCGGCGTGCTGGCCGTCGAGCCGGTCGTCCACCGCCGCTGGTACCTGGATCCGGTGTGACAGTGGTCTGAACCGGTGCCGGGAGACCATCCGCACATCGGCATGAGGACGCGCCTGACCGCGCTATACGGGAATTCCCGGTTGTCGTCTTTGCGGGCCTCCAGCGCCACGGCACACGTGTCGGCTTGGAGCCCGAGCAGATCGTGGACTTTCCGGATCACCGATGACACCCAAGGCGGCCAGCATCAGGAGCTTCTCGGCGACGGCCTCGCGTTCGCCCCAGCGGGCCCGACGGAATTCCCGGGAAACGGCAACCTGTCCAGCGAGCTCGGTGATCCTTTCCTCGCCAGTTCGCCGGGCTCATGCGACTCGAGACGCCAGCGCGGAGACGAGTTGAACTCGTCGTGCCACTAGACGGCAGCTCGGTCGGTGAATACCGGCGCCGAGTATTCTCGCCACGCGGACACGTACGGGTGCCTTTTCGTATTTGATATTCGTTCGGTGCTCCACTTCTTGTATGAGCCGGGTTCACTTTCAGCCGACTTTGTTCCGGTGGTTCGGTTTTTCACCGGCTCGGCCGGGACTCGCTCTCCATTCCTGATTCAGGAGTTCCGCTGATGAATACGAACCTTCGCCGTATCGCGGCCTCGTCCTTCGCCGTCGGCGCCCTCACGATGCTGACCATGGCACCGGCCAGTGCCGCCGCGTCCACTACGAATCTGGCACCGGCGAACGCCCCTCCCGCAAGCTGTGCCAGCGCTATCGCCGCCGCGGTCGACACCGCGAACTCGGCCACCGCCGCCGCGGTCAACGTCGCCGACTCAGCCGCCGCCGCGGCCGCGGCCAAGGCGTTCGCCCAGGGTGTGCTCACCGGGACGCCCGCCGCGATCAACGACGCCGCCGCCAACCTGGGCGCGTTCAGCACCGCTGCCGCCACGGCCGCCGCGGCGAGCGCCGCCGCGCACGCCACAGCCGCCACCGCGACCATCGGTGTCCTCGTCGCCTGCGCCAAGGCGTAATTTCCCAGCACCCGGAACATCGGACCAGGAACGGCTTCCTGACGATGTTCCGGGTGCTCATCATGGACGATGGAATCCACCAGTACATCGTGGCCAGCACGCCGGTCGTGATTCGCCGCTAGTGGCGCTGGGCGCCGAACTCGTCCAACGCCAGACCGGTCCTGGTTGCGCAGCAAGGGGTGGAGGAGAAATAGTCTCCGTGGTCACTGGCACATAACTTGGCCGACGCACCACGCCGGAGCCGTTTCACTAACCGCGCAGTTCTGGCGGCACCGGGACTGTCTGGGTATGAACAGTGACCGCACCAGTTCGCCGGTTCGCGGTGGCGTTGTGGAGCGGCTGTGGCTCCAGGGTGGCCATCCTCGTCCACTGACGCCCCAGGATCGACACCTGTTCCCGACGATACTGAACGCTGCGCCCTGGGCATATGCGCCGGAAGGCACAGGTTCATCGTGAGAGAACGCTAAGCGATAAGCGCCACCGTCGCACTTCCCGCGATGGCCACCTCCTCGGCGTTGAGCGCCTCAAGGGGAGAGGTGGCGATGACGCTGTCGACGGCTTCACTGGATTTCACGGCGCTGCCCATGAGTGACAGAGCTGCGATGGCGGGAAACACGGCGGCAGCGGCGGTGCAGACTATCTTCTTCATACTTTGCCCTTCACGAGGTGTTGAACCTGCGTGACGCTATGCCACATGATGGCCGATCACGCGAGATCCGATCCTGGTTCACGCGAACGAGATTCCACCCGCCTAATATGAACCGTTTTCACACTGTTTGGATCGGCACGATATCTGCATCTACTTGTTCGCGAAAGACCTCCGCTCCGCCGACTGAACCGCCGGTTGTGCCGCGAGCATTCTCGCGGAACACCTCGCACCGCGACGATGGACTTAATGCTGCGGATTCGGCGGGTTCGTCACCGCTGGGGCGGATAGGTCGGTAGAAGTGTCGCTGTATCTGCGCCGCCTCGTCGCGGCGACCCTGGATCCGGTATAGCTGTAGGGCCCGTTCCCCACTGTCGCGAGAATGTTGTGTGTCACCTTGTACCGCGTGGGCGTAGGCGATGTTCACCAATGTGTCGGCTTCGAGGTAGGTGTTTCCCAGCTGACGGAACAGAGTCAATGCGGCGTGATAGTGCTTAAGCGCATTGGCCTGATCGCCGGATCGGTGGGCGATGAGTCCCAGCGTGTCGAGCACGGCGGCTTCACCATCAGCGTCTTGGTGCAGCTGAAACAGATCGAGAGCCTGTAAACGGCTCCGAGTACCAGGCCTGCGGTGTCACAGGCGCGACCAGCTGGGTCCAGGTCCAGATCATGGATCTCGATCCCAAGTACCCGCGAGGCTGGTCCGGCTTCCTGCCGGCCACGTGCCTCGTCGACCACAGCTGAGCCGAGTCATGAGGTGAATGCCCGAGGCCTTCCCGTGCCGTGACCCGGCCGGTGACTTCATCACGGACCTGGCTCCGCGTGTCCCCGGTGGTGGTGCCTCTTCCAGGAGACACCACCGGGGCTGGTCCGTTGATGCTGATCGACACGTCGGGTTTCCGTGAGTCGTCCCCGCGCCGGCGGGGATGGTCCCGTGGTGTCGTTGTCGTCTCAGCCCTCGGAGTCGTCTGCCCCGCAGAAGCGGGGATGACCCCGTGATCTATGACCTCGTGAGCACCTCCGCGTCCGCCGCGCGCCGCGGAGCGGTTTCAGCGGCGCGAGGCCAGGCAGTGCACAGCGCATGGGCACGACTCGCTGAGTGGAACGTGACCTTGCACCGTCGGCACCAGCAGAAACAGACGAGGTACACGGCCTCTTTGAGTTCCGACGGTGCTGCCGCTCCGTGGTCGCGGATGGCTATGACTGTCGAGCCACCGCCCATCGATGCACGAATTTCGGCTGAGCACCGGAGTCGCTCGGCAGCAAGTCGGGCAGCCGAGCCGCAGACTCAGAACCTACGGAATGAAATCCCTAATCCCTCGGCCCAACTTCACCGTAGCGAAGCCACGGCGCTGTTCTGTGCACGCGATTTCCGAACTGATATCGGTCTAGCGCAACAGCTTCGAGGTCAGCTCGGACAACCGGTCGGCCGCCGCGGTGTCGAACGGTTCGCCGTGTACGTCGACTGGGTCGTCTTGCATGAATGCTGTCAATGGTGCGGACGGTGGGTTGTCGAGGTGGCGAAGAATTCGGGTGAGGGCGGCTTCGACCGGCTGGCCACGCTCTCGCATGCGTGCGACCAGATCGGCACTGGCAGCGTCGTACTCGCCGGTGAATCCGGTCGCCGTCAGCCCAGGGTGCAGGAGCACGTATCGGACCCGCGTGCCGGGATGGCGGCGCGCGAAGGCCACTCCATGCAGATCACTCAGCTTCCCGCACTGTCCCATGACCTCGTCGGGATCGTAGGCGTGCGAGAACTGCAAATCGTCCCAGCGGATCTTGGACAAGTCTCCCCCGGGGCCCGCCAGATCGAGAATCACCGGCGCGTCGGCTTGTTCGAGTCGCGCCACAAGGCCCTGCGCGAACAGGTAACGACTCAAATAGAACAGCGCGAAGTTGGCTTCGAAGCCTTCTTCTGTGACGAACCGTGTCGCACGGAAGTACCGCGCACCCAGCACAAGAGCATCCACAACCTGATACGCCGACGTGATCTGCTCGATCACCCGCCGGTTCTCGGACACCAGGCTCAAATCCGCCTGGATGAACTCGACGCGCTGGGCGGCATCGAGTTCGGCGGCGACGTCCAGGACAGCCGCCCCCTTCCGCGCGCTGGCGCCAATGACGACAACCCGCTCTCCGCGTCGCAGATAGGCGCGGGCGAGCGCCTTGCCCATCCCATCGGTTCCACCGGTGATGACCACGGTCTTCACGCACATCTCCTCGGTCACGACTGATCTCATCAGTCTGGACTACTAGACTCATGAGTCTAGATAGACAGAACCACGCGTGCAACAGCCTCTGCGCGGGACTTAGGATGGTCTGATGAGCGCGGCACCACACTCGTCCCGATCGCGACCGACCACGCCCCGCGGGCGTATCGACAAACAGCAGGCCGTGCTGACGGCAGCGTTCACCGTGTTCGCCCGCCTGGGGTACGCACAGGCCCGCGTGGACGAGATCGCCGCTGAGGCAAAGGTCGCGAAGGCGACTGTCTACAACCACTTCGGCGACAAGGAGACGCTGTTCCGCGAGGTGGTGAGGGCGCTTTCGGAGACCGCTCTCACGGCCAACCTCGCAGCGGTGGAGCAACTTGTGAACGACAGTGACGACCTGCCGGCGAATCTCAGGGAGGTCGGATGGCAGCTGGCCAGGTGCTACTGCCTTGAAGAATCCCGCGCGCTTCGACGGCTGGTTTCCGCCGAAGCCCCTCAGTTCCCCGACCTGCTCGACGTCATGGACGAGGTCTCACGCCGGGTTACCCAAGCCCTGACCGACCGGCTCGCCCGGCTGTCGCTGGCAGGCAGGCTCCTGATCGACGACCCGGAGTTGGCTGCCGCACAGTTCACCGCACTGCTCACAGGCAGCGTGGACACCCGATCCCGGCTTGCTACCCGCTCGGTGCCCGACGCCGAGCTACGAGCCATCACCGAAGCCGCAGTGGCGACTTTTCTGAAAGCGTTCGGGAAGTGAACAATCTGGAGTCACCGAGCAGGACTTGAAAACCGGCCAGACCACAGGTCGACGTCAGCTTCGAGCCCGAACAGCGATCTCCCCTGCGAAGGCGCGCGCCCGGCCGCTGTCCTCCGCATGCCAGACCACTCCGAGCACTGACTCCGGCAGCCCGGTGAGCGGCACGAAAACGACCGAATCCCGCCGCCCCTGGTGTTCAGCCGTCGAGCGGCACAGCACCATGCCGCCCTGGCCCGCCGCGGCGAGGCCCATGCCTTCCTGCAGTGTGCCGGCGGTCGGTCCGCGCGGTATCCGGCGACCTTCGGGGGTGATTTCGGGGGCTTGGGCGTGGCGCCAGTATTCCGGGGCCGGGCCGCGGATCCCGATCAGAGGGCATTCCGCCAGTTCGTCGACGGTGACGGACTCCCTGCGGGCGAACGGATGCCGAGGCGAGACGGCGAGCACCTGCGGCTGCCGGGAGAAAACCGGACCGAGCACGAGATCCGGCTCTTCCACCGGAAGCAACACCACCGCGGCGTCGATCTCCCGACGGCGGAGCGAGCCGAACGGATCGGCCAGCGGGATCTCGGTGAGCTCCACCGCGCAGTCCGGGTGGCGCTTCTCGAATCCACCGATGGCGTTCGCGAGATGGTCGTCGATGATGCCCTGAAAACCGATGCGCAACACGCCACCGGTCCCTCGCGCGGTGGCGCGCGTGTGATCGACGGCGGCCCGCAGAGCCTCGTAGGCCGGACGCAGCTCGGCGAGGAACTTCTCCCCCAGCGGAGTCAGCTCCGCCCGACGGCTCGTGCGTTCGACGAGCGTCGCGCCGATCCGCCCCTCCAGCGAGCGAAGCAACTGACTGACCCGGCTCTGAGAAACGTACAGGCGTTCGCCCGCCCGGCCGAAATGCAGCTCCTCGGCGAGTACCAGGAACGCCTCCAGCTCACGGATCTCCAGGCCGCTCATCGGTTTCCTCCACCCGTGGATCCAGTAGTCACGCTCATAGAAGGATGAGACATCGGCCGTTGTTCCCGGACGCGCACGACGGTTGCCTGGAACACATGGCGCTAAGGGAAACCAGACAGAAGAAGAACGGCTGGCCTGCGGTGAGTGCTCTCGCCGGGGCGACCTTCACCGTGGTCACGTCGGAAATGCTGCCGGTGGGTCTGCTGACCCCGATCAGCCGCGATCTGCGGGTCACCGAAGGCACGGCGGGCCTGACGCTCACGGTCACCGGCCTGGTCGCGGCCGTCTCCGCTCCCCTGCTGATCCCGGCGCTCAGGAAGTTCGACCGGCGGGCCGTGCTGTGCGCGTTGATGGCGCTGCTGACGGTGGGGAACCTGCTGGCGGCGTGGTCGCCCGGGTTCAGCGTCATGCTGGCCGCACGGGTGCTGGTCGGCATCGGCATGGGCGGAGTGTGGGCGATCGCGGCGAGCCTGGCCGTGCGACTTGTCCCGTCGAAGTCGATCGGGTCCGCGACCTCGCTGATCTTCAGTGGAATCGCCGTGGCGTCCGTCCTGGGGGTACCGGCAGGCACCTACCTCGGGGATCTGCTCGGCTGGCGGGCCGCTTTCGTCGGTGCCGGTGGTCTTTCACTGGTGGTACTGGCCGCGCTGGCGATGTCACTGCCGTCGTTACCGACGGAACGGGACGTCCGCCTTGGCGCGATGCTGCGGCTGGCAGGTGTGCCGCGGGTGCGCCTCGGACTGATCGTGGTGGCACTGATCGTCATCGGGCATTTCGCCGCGTACACCTATATCCGGCCGGTGCTGGAAGAGGTGTCCGGGGTGAGCGCGGGGCAGATCGGGACGCTCCTCCTGGTCTACGGGCTCTTCGGGGTCGCGGGCAATTTCGCCTCCGGCGCCGGAGCGGCGCGATCGCCACGGGCGACCCTGCTGGTGCTCGGCGGGACTTTGTCGGCGACGATGGCACTGGTTCCGATCCTGGGACTGACCACCCTGGCAGCAACAGCGTTGCTGGTGGTCTGGGGCCTGGCGTACGGCGGTGTCTCGGTGGCCTCGCAATCATGGATGCTGGCGGCCGCGCCGGAGGCCCGGGAAGCGACGTCGGCGCTGTTCGCCGGAGTGTTCAACGCGGCGATCGCGGCCGGGGCACTGGTCGGCGGGCTGGCCACGGACGCAGCCGGAACCACCGCGGTGATGTGGCTCGGCGGGGTATTCGCGGCCGGGGCGGTGCTGACGCTCGCTACCACCGGAGGCCGGCCGACGGTGGCCACGCCCTCCAGAAGGTGACCACCGGCGTCCGACTGGGTCAACTCGGCGGAATCGGCGCCTTTGCCGCTTCGGTCGTGGAAGCTCTGCAGTGCCTCGCTCTGCCTGCGAGGCCGCTGGCCTCGTCGTGGCTCCTAACACCGTCCGCGATCACGCGGGCCCTCATGGAAGGCAGCTGATCGGGCCTTCCTTAATTGGCGCTGGCCGTCGGCAAATAGCACGGACGACACAGAGTGGAGTGTTACCACTTCGGTAGACGCTGGAATAAAGATCTTTCAGCAACCGGGTGCGCCGGACGAAAACCGGCCCTCCCAAGCCGAACCGGCAGAGCCGGTTCATTGATCGTGACCAGGCGCTGATGCCGACACAAGGTTATCCCTGTCCTCATTGGACAGACTGCGAAAGAGTGCGCAGAGCAGGGCCAGCCCTGCGATCAGGTAAGCGTTGCCGACGACAGCCTGCCCGAAGTTCCAGGTGCGTTCGGCGCCGCCCCCGCCGGGGACCACGGCAACCGTCCATCCGGTGAACAGGACGGCGGCCATCGCCATCACCGGCCGCCGGACCCTGGCGCACAGATGGCCGAGGGCAGGTACCACCCACACCCAGTGATGCGTCCACGAGATCGGGCTGACCAGCAGCGCGCAGCCTGCCGTCACCAGCAGGGCGGCGGGGTCGTCACCCGCGCGGTGCAGCCGCCGGACGAGCCACATCATGACCACCGCGCAGAGCACGCCGAAGCATCCGATCAGCACCGTCGCCCCCCGGCCTTCCGGCAGCGTACGTGCGATGAATCCTTGCCACGACTGGTTTCCCACCCAGCCTTTCATCTCGGCGAAGTGGCCATTGAAGATCGCGGACGTCCAGTAGCGCAGGGAATCCTTCGGCAGTACGACGAACGCGAGTGTCGTCGCGACGACGAACGTCGCCAGCGCGCGGGCCGCGTCGGCGGTTCGCCGAACGAGCAGGAGGTGGACGATGAAGATCAGCGGGATCAGTTTGACCGCCGCCGCGAGTCCGATACCGATCCCGCGGAAGCGCGAATCGCGCAGCAGAAGGATATCCGCGACCACGACGGCCATCAGGACGAGATTGACCTGGCCGAGTCCGATCGTCTGCCACACCGGCTGCATGGCGAACGCGCCGAGCAGCAGGAGCGGCACGTACGCGCGCTCGGTGAAGGGCCGAAGCGCGACATAGAGCGACGGCGCCGCCGCGATCGCCAGCAGGCCCCAGCACCATTGCGCCGGCAACATGGTCAACGGCACGAAGATCAGCGCGGCGAACGGCGGATAGGTGAACGGAAGCTCCGGCGCCCAGTCGGGTAACGCGGTCAGGTGTGCGTACAGCGGCTCCCCGTGGAGCACGGCGAAACCGCCGGCGCGGTAGACGGCTGAGTCGACCCCGAGTGGGGTATCCGAAAGCCACCAGACGAACGCGATCGCGACGAGCACAGTGACCGCGGTGCCGACGGCGATCAGCGTCGCGTTGGCGCGCAAGGCGTTGATCCGATCCATAGGTGAACGATCTCCGTAATCCCGCCGGGACACATCGCCCGGCGGAGCCGTCTTGGCCCTGGTACCCCGGTACCGACCGGACGGCGACCCCGTACCCCGGTACTACCCGGACTCGCTGCCGGGCACGATCAGCCCGGCCTCGTAGGCGACCACCACTGCCTGGGCGCGGTCGCGCACGCAGAGTTTGGTGAAGACCCTGCTGACGTGGGATTTCGCGGTCTGTTCCGCGATCACCAGCGCCTCGGCGATCTCGGCGTTGGACAGGCCGCGTGCGATCAGCCGGAGCACGTCGGTTTCCCGCGCGGTCAGGTCCGCCACCCGGGTGTTGCCCGCGTGCGCGGCGGCGTGCGTGCGGGTGAATTCGCCGATCAGCCGTTTGGTGATCGCCGGCGCGAAGAGCGCGTTGCCGGCGGCGACCACCCTGACGGCGGTGACCAGGTCGTCCAGCGGGGCGTCCTTCAGCAGGAAGCCGCTGGCGCCTGCCCGCAGCCCGCCGAACACGTACTCGTCGATGTCGAAGGTGGTGAGCATCAGCACGCGGATCTCCTGCCACCGCGCCACGATGCGCCTGGTCGCCTCGAGCCCGTCCAGTTCGGGCATGCGGACGTCCATCAGCACGACGTCCGGTGCCAGTTCGGCGCACAGGGCGACGGCGACGGCCCCGTCGGGTGCCTCGCCGACCACCTGGATGTCCTCCTGCGCGTCGAGCACGGCGCGGAAACTCTGCCGGACCATGGTCTGGTCGTCGGCGATGACCACCGTGATCACGGTTCCGAACGCCCCCCGTTCTCGAGTGGAACGGTCAGCGCGACCCGGAAACCACCGTCCGGTTTCGCTCGCGCTTCAAGATCCGCCGCGAGCATAGCGGCCCGCTCTCGCATCCCCAGCAGACCGTGACCGGTGCCGGTCTGTCCGGTCCGCATCGGGCGTTCGCCCGGCCCGTTCTCGATCATCAGCCGGATCGAACGCGGCCCCGTCACTAGTTCGACGGACACCGGCGCGCCGGCAGCGTGCCGGATCGCGTTGCTGAGCGCCTCCTGCACGATCCGGCAGACCGACAGCGCGACCCCGGCCGGGACGGCGTCGAGATCGCCGCGGACGTCGAGTTCGCACTGGGTGCCGACGGCCCGGACCCGGTCGACGAGTTCGGCCACCATCGTCAGCCCCGGCTGCGGGGCGACCAGGACCTCGCGGTCCTCGGAACGGAGGACGCCGAGCAGCCTGCGCAGTTCGGTCAGGCCTTCGCGTGCGGTCCCGGCGAGGTCGGCGAACTCACGCCACACGCCGTCGTCGAGATCGGCCTTGCCGGGGCCGGCGAAGCGGAACCGTGCCGAGTCCGCGCGCAACGCGAGGACGGACATGTGGTGGGCGACCACGTCGTGCAGTTCGCGGGCGATGACGGCGCGCTCCTCCAGCACCGCCGCCCGTCTTTCCTCGGCGATCCGGCGGTCCTGCTGGGCGACGCGGGCTTCGTCGGCGAGACGGCGCTGGCGGACCGTGTTGCCGAGGAAGAACAGCACCCCGGCCAGCACCACGAGCAACGCCGCGTCGCGCCAATCGCGCAGGAAGGGCACCATCACGGCGAACGAGATCAGCGCCGCGCAGGTCAGTTCCCGCTGGTCGTTGCTCGCCCCGACGAGGTAGAACACAACCGCGGCGGCGAGTGCGAGACCGGGTGACCACGGCCAACTCCAGAACTCGACCATGTCCGGCAGCGTCGGCGGGGTCAGCACAATGCCGGCGAGCAGCGCGCGCCAGCCCCACAACGGCGAACGAATCGCGAGCAGACAGGGAAGCACGCTGAAGACCACGTTGAACGTCGTTGTGACGGGCGGCGCCGAAACGATCACGAAGGTGAGGAAACCCGCCCACAGACCGAATCCGATGATCGCGACACGGCGCAGGGTGCGCAGCCCCGCCGAGCGCGTCGGAGGGGTGTCCATGCCGGTGAATGCCACGTAGCGGAGGGCTTCCCACCACACCCGCGGACGCTGTCGGTCGGCCATCGGAGATCACCCTACACTCAGAAGATTTCACTCTGTGTAGTCGTGTCTGTCTCGTATCCGGCTGCCTGCAACGAACAGGACCGTGCGCCCCTTGAACAGGTCCCGAAGCCTGTCGAACAGTTCCGCTTTCGCTTGGGCGTCGAGGGAAGCTGTCGGCTCATCGAGAATGACGAACGACGAATCACGATAGAACGCGCGCGCCAGCGTCAGCCATTGCCGGATCTTCCGCACCTGGCCTGCCGAACTCGATGTTGTCGGCCATTGTCCCTAGTGGACTTCTGGCAGTTCAGCGTAGTGAGACCCGAGTGCCCGCCCCAACCGTCTCAGCGCCGCACCACGGTCACGATATGGCCGCGGCCGGTAACGCAAGATCAGGTCTACGAGACATACCGGCATTGACCACTATCACGCTGGAGGGTTCGTGATCATCCGCCGTACCATGGCCGTCGTTTCCATCGCGCTGGCCGCACTATCGTTGGCCGCGTGCGGCGGCAGCTCGCCATCGGCGATCGGCTCCGCCACGGCTGAAGCCGGGAGCAGCGCGGCGAAAACCGCCGACGACGTCACGAAAACGCTCGGCGAAAGGATCGCCACAGCGAAGCTGATCAAGGCATACACTGCGGAGGACGACCCGAACCACTTGCTCGGCCGCCCGAACGGCTACACCTCGAAGACCGCGTTCAGCGACTCGCGAGTCAAGCCGTCCGACGTCGAGTACCTGGGCGCGGACGCTGTGGAGCGCGGCGGGTCGGTGGAGGTGTTCGGTGACGAGGCCGGCGCGAAAGCGCGGATGGACTTCATCCAGTCGGTGGCGAAGAACCTGCCCATGGTCGGCGAGTACGACTACGTGAAGGGCACGGTGCTGGTCCGGGTATCACGCTTCCTGACGCCAGACCAGGCGAAGGAGTATGAGGCCGCGCTGAACAGCTGATGGTACAAGGAAAAGCGCCTCGGCGGCCGACGGCTACCGGAGCGCCTGTCGTCAACGCCAGGTGGTTCCCGGTTCAGCCCACCTCGGCCGCCGAACCATGATGGAGCCGACGCTTATAGGTACTTCGGTATAGCGATGGCGTGCTGTCCTCTGCACGAGGTCTCTCAAATTCCGTTTCTGTCCAGCCGTTCCGACAATGCGACGGCGTGAGTTCTACTCGGCCCAGAAGTCGTGGCGACCGCGCCGTCGTCGCCACTGGCGGCACTCGTATCGACACAGTCTGATCAGGGCTGCATAACGGCTCGCGCGGGAACACTTGCCCGGGATGCGCACCACCGGTTCGCACCGAAATGCCCGCCTTTCGAACCTAGTGAATGATCTCCTGTTCGTCACAGAGTGGTTGGGAGTGGCGAACCACATCGATCACGCGTCTTGACGGCGGGAGAGCTCGTCGTGTCCCCATCACCAGATCCCGCGCGACCGAACCGGTCAGTCACTCGCCTTACCTGTTCCGCGTGGCCTCAGCCGTGCCCGCTGATCTGACCGGCGTCCGGGCGAGGACGTCGAGTTGCCGGCGCACCCGCCCGGCGTCGGCGTCGCGGCCTTGTTCCCGGTACAGCTCCAGAGCCCGCGCCAAGCGGTGCTCGCAAGGGGTCCGCGCGTGACGTCGGTGGCGGCTTTGTCACTCCGTTTGGGTGGTTCATGGACGGGCAGGCAACTCCGGCGCCGCATCTGGGCGTGTGACGGACGGCGGGCCCGGGATGGCCGGGCGCCGCGCGATCGGAGGAGAAATCATGGGAGTTCGAGTAGGGGCTCGCGCGTGGGCGTCGGCCGGGATTGCCGCGGTGGCTGTGATGGGATTGGCCATGCCTGCCTCGGCGGGCACGAGCGGTGTCACCGCGCGGGAGACCGTCTGTTACGGCGGGACGACGATCTGCAACAACACTTACGGCAGCGGCAACGGCATCTCCGAGGTCATTGCTTCCCGAAACCTCAACACGACGGCGGAGTTCGGGTTCTTCGAGCTTTTCGGGCCGGGGAGCTACAAGCAGACCGGCCCGACCAACCGCGAGTCGGATCACACGTTCAAGGTCAACGCGAGCTTCCCGCGCGGTTCGCTGATCTGCGTCAGCTTCTGGAACAGGAACGCCAACGGTTCCTTCACCAAAGTGGGCGGCAAGAATGGTAACGCCTGCACGTCGACCCCGATCGGCTGAACCGGAACAGTGAGCGCTGGTGACCGGCGGAAAGGAGAATCCCCGCCGGTCACCGCGTATCCCTCCTCTCAGGGCCGGGCAGGGCGCCCTTCAGCGGCATGGTCACTGGCGGTGCTCAGCGATGCCCCCGGGTCTCGGGTGCACGCCAGATCGCGACCACGCTTCCCAGTGCGGCGACCACTACAAATCCTGCTACGAGAACGATGTTGGTGCCGCCGCCGACCAACGCAAGTAGGGACGCCGCGATCACTGGCGCGAATTCCATTTGCCCGCCTTGGTACTCGAGAGACACTCCGGCGTACCGGACGTCCATCGGGAAGAACTCGCTCAGCAGCATGGGCATCACTTCCAGTCCGCACAAGGCAAACTCTCGACGATCTGGACGTCGACCACTGAGTCGGACCCATGGTGACGGGACCTGATCGGGTGTCTTCCAGTGCCGGTACGCAACCGTGATCGTCTGAGTCATGGCGTTCGTTCGACGATATGGTGCGGCTATCCGGCCAGTTTACCGAGGCCAAGTGTGTTCACGGCCGGGATCAGGCCGTGGTCGACCTGATCGGCTGGTTGTGCCGACGGCGACGCGATGCCCAGATCCTGCTCCACGATTGCCCAGGACCTCTCGGGAGTGAACTGCCGCTGCTAGCCCAGCAGGATGGCGATCTCGTCGACGCGGGAAGGAGTTTCGGCGTGAGTCATCCAGTTTCCAGGGCTGATCGGGTAGCAGAGGCGTCGTCAGCGACCGTCAACAGACCGCGCTGTTGACGGTCCGGCTAGATTTTGCCGACGGACCGGTTCTGGCACTGCTTGAGAGCGGTAACCTCCTTCCCCCAGGAGAAGTCAGCTCTCCGACGACATACACGAGTACGGCGACAGCAAAGTCGCTCCTCGGGAGCCGAGCCCTCTCTCCGGGTTCGCCGGCTCCCGCCTTCATGACACCCCAGATCTCGCAGCACCCCAGAACCGACAGTCGAAGAAGTCCCCGTGCAGTTCGCCCTCGGGAAAATGGGCACCCGCATGACGGCCGACGAATGGGTGCTCTCCCCAAACAGACCGCCCCCGACGCAGCGCAAAACACCGCGTCGAGCGACGACCGTCACGGTCGACCCACACGGCTAGAATTGTTGGCATTGCGTCAATCTAAGCTGGCGTGGCATGACCTAGCGGAAGGCACTATCGATGGCACAAAAGGTATCCGTCCAGATCGTCGACGACATCGACGGTGGCGAAGCCACCCAGACCGTGCCCTTCGCGCTCGACGGC
>NZ_JADNQM010000048.1:0-59203 GCF_046269425.1 Amycolatopsis sp. cmx-11-12
CCGGTCCAGAGCATCGAAAAACCTCGCCTTCAACCCCTCAGAAACCACGATCCCCACAACTCCCTGAAATCCAGGGTGTTGCGGGGATCGCTAGAACCCGCCCCGAGGGAAGGGGGCCTTCACGCGCTATTCCAGGACGTAGCTACCAGCGGCGGTCGGTCACCGAGCCGTTGGAGGCGTTCCAGAACACGTAACCGCCCTGGAAGTTGTTCTGCCGCCCGCCGGTGACGGCCATCTCGTCGCTCGTCGGGTACCTCAGGTACGAGGCCTCCCAGCCGAGCGCTTCCCAGCGCTGCCGGATGGCGCCGTAGATCGCGTGCGCGTCGGTCGCCATCGTCCAGTAGACCGAGCCGCCCTTGGTGAAGTGGTTGTACCGGCCGACCCCGTCGGGGGTCGTCGACTCGTCGGTCGACGGGTACCCGAGGGGACCCCCCTCCCAGCCGAACTGCTCCCACTTCGCGCGGATCCGGCCCCAGATCGCCCTGGCGTCGGTCTGCGCCGTGTAGTAGATCGAGGCGTTCTTGCTGAAGTGGTTGTAGCGGCCGACCCGGTCGGGCGTGACGTTCTCGTCCGTGGTCGGGTAACCGAGTTCACCGGCCTCCGCGCCCAGCGCCTTCCACTTCACCCGGATCCGGCCGAACACCGGATGCGCGCCCGTCTTCACCGTGTAGTAGATCGACGACTGCATCTTGCCGGGCCACACCGGGAAGTCGTTGTAGCGACCGGTGGTGTCCGGCGTGATCATCTCGTCGGTCGCGGGCGGGCCGAACTCCGCGTGACCACCCGCGGCGAGGTACTTCTTGAGGATCTCGCCCTCGATCTGCTTCACACCGGTGTCCTTCGACCAGTACAGCCGTCCGCGCTCGTAGGTGCGAAAGCGGACCGTGCCGTCGACGGCCTCGGGTGCGGTCGGTGCGCCGAGTCGTTGCGCCAGCGCGGGTTCGTCGCGGTAGCGCTTGTCGATCGGCGTGCTGTAGTTCACCGTGATCGTCAGGTCGGTGGTACCCATGGTGACGTTGGTCAGCCGCCCGGTGGCCCCGTTGGACCAGCCGGTGAAGGTCGACGAACCGTCCGAAGCGACCTCGGCCGCCTGGATCTCCACGGTCGCGCCTTCGACCACCATCGCCGAAGCCGCCCCGCCTTCCGGCGTGATGCCGAGAGCGGCGGCGACGTTACTGGTCAGGGTGAGCCGGTGTTCCTTCGGCTTCGCGGCATAGGTCTTCGAAACCGTGACACCGGCGCTGTCGGTCGCCGACGCGGTGAACTCCAGGTTCGAGTCCGTGTGGTCGGTGAACGGCATGGTGAACTCGGGGCCGGTGCCGCCGCGGTCCGGATGCGCGTGGCAGACCGCGTTCTCCGGGCAGTGCCGGACCAGCGTGGTCCAGGTGACCGGGAGGGCGCCGTCCTCGGTGTCGGTGATGGTCGCGCCGACCTTGACCTCCTCGCCGACCGCGAACAGGCGGTCGCCGGGGTCGGTCATGGTGAGCTTCGGCGAGTGGTTTCCGGGCGCCACGGCGATATCCGTGCTGCCGGACGCCTGGAGGCTGTCCTTCACCGTCAGCTTGGCGGTGAACTTCTCGGTGCCCGCCGGGTAGGCGTGGCTGACCTTGGCCCCGGTGCCGGTGGTTCCGTCGCCGAAGTCCCACTCGTAGGTCAGCGGGTCGTTGTCGAAGTCGTAGGAACCGCTGCCGTCGAACGAAACCGTGCGGGTTTCGGGGTTCGTCTCGGAGGTGGCCACCGCGACCGGCGCCTTGTTCCCGGTGGTGTAGCTCAGCCGTCGCAGCTTGCCGCTGTAGATGTCGGCGTAGACGATGTCACCGTTGGCCGCGGCCAGGAACTTGACCGGACCGCCGATGCCGGTGAACTTCGGCGGCGTCTCCAGCTGGCGGACGACCCTGCCCTGCGTGTCGTACTTGGCCGTCCACAGCTTCTGCGTGGCGTAGTCGCCGAAGAAGTACGCGCCACGGTATTCCTCCGGGTACGACTCTCCATTGTAGACAATGCCGCCGGTGACGCTGTTACCGTTGTCGACGCCCTGGCCATGGGGGATCGCCAGCATGGGCGGGGTGTTCACGGCCGACGCGCACTGCGGCATCGCGGAGAAGCCGTCGGCGGGCTGGTTGCCTTCGAAGCACGGCCAGCCGTGGTTCGCGCCCTTCTGGACGAAGTTGACCTCTTCCCAGGTGCCCCAGCCGACGTCACCGACCACCGGAAGACCGGTGCTGGCGTCGAGGCTGAACCGGAACGGGCTGCGGAAGCCGCTCGCGAACACCTTAGAGCGCAACGAGTTCGAGTTCGCGGCGGTGTAGTACGGGTTGTCCGGCACGCCGGCCCCGTCGGAGGTGATGTGGAAGATCTTGCCGAAGATCTTGTCGAGGTCGCGCACGTTCAGCGCGAACGGGTCGGCCTGCCCCTGGAACCGGGAGCTGTCGCCGGTCGAGACCCACACCGTGCCGTCGGGGGCGGCCACCACACCGGTGATGCCGTGGATGTCGGTGTTGGCAGCGCCCTCGATGAGCACCTTCTCCGCGGTCAGCCCGGTCGGGTTCGTGGTGCCGGACACCGTCCAGCGCGAGGCGCGCAGGACGATGCCGCCGCCGGCGACGTCGACCGCGCGGGCGGTGTAGATCGTGCGGGAGGTGACGTAGTCGGGCGCGATCGCGATCCCGACCAGCCCGAGGTCCCCGGTGCTGCGGACGGGCAGGTTGGCGATGTTCTGGACCTGTCCGGTGGTCGACACCCAGGCGACGTTGCCACCCTTTCCGGTGCTCAGGATCGAGCCGTCGGGCAGGTAGGCGAAGTCGGTCAGCTCGTATGCGGCCTGCCCGCTCGGCTGGTCACGAAGGACGAAGCCGGGCGGCAGCACGGGAGCCGCCGACGCCACTGTGGACGTCAACGGCACCAGCAAGGTCACCATCAGGAGTGTCACGAGGGCGTGACAGAGCGCACGGAATCTCGAAGGCATGCAGAAGCCCCTTTCCCCAGTCGAACGTCTCATCGACGGGGTCAAGGTGGGCATTTCACACTTTCGGGTGCCTTTATCGAACTGTGATCATCAGCGTCGGTCGACCACCTGTGAACTCGTCCGTCGCCGAGCCTGATCAAAGTCCGCGTCCGGCAACGCCCAAGTACATGAAGGCCCCCTTCCTGTACCTAGGCGCAAGGAAGGGGGCCTTCATGTACTTGAGTCGTCAGGCCACGACCTGCACCACGTCGCCGCTTTGCAGTGTCGTGAAGTACTTCTGCGAGGCAGCCGCGGACAGGTGGATGCAGCCGTGCGAGTACACCGAGAGGCTGCCGGTGTGGAACGCGATACCCGGCAGGAAGAACACCGAGTTCGGCATCGGCGCGTCGAACTGCTTCGAGTGGTAGTTCTTGACCTTGGCCGAAACGTGGAAGACACCGGTCGGCGTCGCGTGGCCCTTCTTGCCGGGCAGCTGCTTGACCGGGCCGTAGATGACCTTGCCGTCCTGGAGCAGCCACGTCTTCAGCGCGGAGAGGTCCACGCAGGCGCTCACGCCCGGCGAGGCCAGCGCGGCCTTGCACGGGACGTCGGCGGCGTTCGCGGCGGGTTTGGCCGCCGGTTTCGGCGTGGGCTTCGGCGTCGGCTTGGGCTTCGAAGACGAAGACGGTGTCGGCTTCGGCTTGGAACTGCTGCTGCTCGGCGTCTGGGACGGCGTGGTCGGCGCGGCGGACGTGGAAGACGGCGCCGACGTGGTCGTGGTCCCGTCGGCCGGATCTCCTTGCGCGACGGCGCCGCCACCGGGCGCGCCACCACCGGCGTTGCCGGAACACGCGGTCAGCACCAGCGCCGTGGCCAGTGCGGTCACCCCCACCAGGAACTTCTTCACGCCCCTTACCCCGATTGTCCGTAGTGCGTCCGACATGGGTAAAGACGGGACTCACCCGTCCGGGGTTGTTGATCGGAAGGTCACGATCGCATCTCAGGGCACGCGGCCGACGACCCGCGCGTACATCCTGCCCGGATTGGCGCCTTCGTCCAGATAGCCGGGCAGCGGCGGCAGATCCCGCGCGAACACGGCCAGCCGCCCGAAAAGTTCGTTCGCGTCGGCAGGACGCCGTTCCGGGTCCTTCTCCAGCAGATCCGCGAGCAGGACGTTCAGTCCACCCGGGACACCGTCCACTTCGGCCGGACTCTCCTTGACCTGCTTCTCGAACACCGCGTACGCCGTCGGACCGGTGAACAACTGCCCGCCGGTCAGCATTTCGTGCAGGACACAACCCAGCGCGTACAGATCACTGCGTGGCCCGGCGATCCCGCGCTGGATCTGTTCGGGCGCCATGTACGCGGGCGTGCCCAGGATCTGCCCGGCGCGGGTGAACTGGGCGACGTCGGTCTCGCGCAGCATCGCGAGCCCAAAGTCGAGCACCTTCACACTCCCGTCGGGACACAGCATCAGGTTGGTGGGCTTGAGATCGCGGTGGCAGATGGAAAGCGCGTGCGCGGCGGACAGCACGGCGCAGGCCTGGGCCGCGATCGCGGCCGCCCACGGCACCGGCAGCGGCCCGTGTTCGGCGGCGAGATCGGCGACGGTCACGCCCTCGATGAACTGCATGACCTGGTACAACCGCTCGTCGTAGGTCCCGAAGTCGTACAACGTCGGCGCGCCCGCGTGGTCCAGCGTGGCGAGGATCCGCGCCTCGCGGATGAAGCGCTGTTCGAGTTCGGCGTCCGGACCGCCGGGGAGCCCGAGGAACTTCACCGCCACCCGGCGGCCGAGATGCCGGTCGTGGCCCGCGTAGACCGCGCCCATACCACCCCGGCCGAGCGGCAGCTCGTCGAGTTCGTAGCGATCGGCGATCAGCACCTAATTCTCCGGGATCAACTGTCCTTCGGTGAGCCCGGCCAAGCCTAGCCTCACCAGCTCAAGGCCCGATTCCGCCGCCTCACGCAGGGCGTCCTCGAAGGCGGCGAGCCGAGTGAACGCCTCCCCGTGGGCCCGCTGTGTCTCGATCGGCAGACGCGGGATCCGGGTGCGTTTGAGATCGATCCTGGTCGACGAGGTCGGCGCGATCTGCCCGGCCGCGCGCAGGCAGCCCGCGAGGAACGCGGCGTCCAGCCGTTCAGGATCGGTGCGGTACTTCGACATCGGCGGCTCCACCACGGCCGACGCTCCACTGTGGACATACGCGGGCACGGCGGGCGACGCGACGACATCACCCTCTTCCACCGACTCCGGCACCGTGAGCACCCCGGATTTCAGCAACTCGCCGATCGTGGTGAACGCGGGCTTCTCGTCGGACACCACCAGCGTCGGCAGATCCGGTCGGATCCCCTCGAAATGCCGCCGGACTTCGAGGAAGGCCTCGCCCGTGTGTTCGTCCCGCGCCTGATGCCGGGCAGGGGAAAGGTCGATCTCGTCGTCCAGGAGGTCGATGATCCGGACCGCGCCCGGCACCTCGGCGCCGCGCAGATGCTCCCGCCACTGATCCTCC
Organism: Amycolatopsis sp. cmx-11-12; assembly: GCF_046269425.1. Lineage (NCBI taxonomy): Bacteria > Bacillati > Actinomycetota > Actinomycetes > Pseudonocardiales > Pseudonocardiaceae > Amycolatopsis > Amycolatopsis sp. cmx-11-12. The sequence continues at coordinate 5,458 of NZ_JADNQM010000048.1, forward strand.
ACAGTGGACGGATCGGCCAGCAGGAGCAACCGGGACGGCGGCCGCTCGCCGGATTCCGGGCGCCGCAGCAGCCAGAGATCCGCGCCGCCGACCGTCACGATCGCGCGCAAAGCCCCGGCGCGCAACAGGTTCCCGCGGATCCGGCGCCCGGTCCGGCGCGCGGCGGCGGCGGGCGGCATGCGGATCACGACCAGCCCACCGGGTTTCACGTGCGCGAGACAATGCTGCACCCACGCCAGTTCCGGTTCGCCGCGCGGCGGCTGGCCGTACTCCCAGCGCGGGTCGCCGACGAGTTCGTCGTAACCCCATTCCCGGTCGTTGAACGGCGGGTCGCAGACGACGGCGTCCGCGAGAACTCCTTTGTAGGAGTCCATCGGCAAGGCGTCCGCGCCGTACATCTCCATGTCCGCGCCCGCGAGCAGCAGCCGGTGCGCGGCGATGCACGAGATCGCCGGGTCGTCGGTCTGGCCGAGCAGCCGGGTGCCACCGGAGGCGAGCAACAGCGTCCCGAGCCCGCACGCCGGATCGAGCACGACGCCGGGTTCGGGGCCGATGAGCCGGGACATCAACGCGGCCACCGGTTCCGCCGTGACGGACAGCTGACGGGAGTGCGCCTCGACGTAGCGTTCACACAAGAACTCGAAGGCCTCGCGCGCTCCCACTTCCTCGGCGAAGCGGTCCAAGAGTTCGAGCAGTTCGGGATCGTCGTAGCGGGGCGAGAAGTCCCACTGGTCCTCGGAGCCCCGATGCGACAGGTACGTGCCCGCCCTGCCGACCCGCGAGCTCAGCCACAGGTCGTCGCCGAGGTTCCGCAGTCGCTGCCAGATCCGGTCCCCGAGCGAGATCTCGAACGGCTTCCCGCGCTCGCGCAGCCAGTTTTCGACGTCGAGCAGCGAAAAGAGGGGGCTCGAAGCCGTCCCGGCGACGGGCGGCGGAAAATCTCCGTAACGTCGACGCCAGTTGCTCACCGCGGCGCGGCCGACGCCGGCGATATGCGCGATGTCCGCCGCGCTGACGGTGGCTTGCTCCTCCATCGGCGTATCGTAACTGACAGCTGACCCTTCCAGCTCTATGTTTGTGAACTCAGTACACAACTGCTTTACTGGGGTCCATGACGTACACCCTTCGGTACGCGGCCGGCTCGGACGTCGGGCGGCGCCGTCAGGTCAACCAGGACTCGGTCTACGCCAGCGCCAGACTGCTCGCGGTCGCCGACGGCATCGGCGGCCAGCCGCACGGCGAGGTGGCGAGCGCCGAAGCGGTCGGCGTCCTCTCCAGACTCGACACGGACCTTCGCGGCTTCGACCTCGCGGAGGTCGACCTGGTCGAGGTGCTCACCGGAGGCCTTCGCACCATCGACGACCGGCTGGCCGCGACCGCCGAGCGCGAACCGGAGACGCGCGGCATGGGCACCACCCTGACCGCGCTGCTGTTCGACGGCGCGCACTTCACGGCCGCCCACATCGGCGACTCCAAGGGTTACCTCCTCCGCGACGGCACGCTTCGGCGCTTCACGCGCGACCACACCCTCGCGCAGGCGCTCGCGGACGACGGGCGCATCGACCCGTCAGAGGTCGAAGGACACCCTCGCGGCTCGCTGCTCATGAAGGCACTCCTGAGCACCGGCAGCGGCGAAGCGGACATCTGGACCTTCGACGCGACGCCCGGAGACCGTCTTCTCCTGTGCTCAGATGGGTTAACGGCAACGGTTGTCGAAACCGTTATCAAGGACGTCCTCGGCGCCTTCCAAGATCCCTCCGAGACCGTCCCGAGGCTGATCGACCTGGCCAACGAAGGCGGCGGACCGGACAACATCACCTGCGTCGTGGCCGACGTCGTCGACACCGCCGCCCCCGCGGCCACCTGAGCCCGCGAAGCCGCAAACGCAGGTCAGACCCGCCTTCTTGGCGTATGAACCCCATACGCTAAAGTTCCCCACGGAGGATTGGCCGAGCGGCCTAAGGCGCACGCTTGGAAAGCGTGTTGGGTTCACGCCCTCGCAGGTTCGAATCCTGTATCCTCCGCCATCGGCAAGGCCCCGGACGTTCCGACGTCCGGGGCCTTGTTGATTACTTAGCAGGACCTTCACTTAACAGAGTCAGTTGATCACGCTAAGTTTAAGAGTGGTCGTTCCAGCCCCCGACGTCCCAAGGAGTCCGCCAAAATGGCCGGAGTCGAAGAGATCCGCGCTGGTATCGCGCTCGCGAACGAGAAGTCGTCCGCGAGCATCGCCGCACTTCAGCAGGCAGCGCAGTCTCTCGAAGAAGCCCAGCTTTCGCTTTCACAAGCCACCCAGGGCAGCAGTCAGCACGAGGTGAGCCAGGCACACGGGCTTCTCGCCGAGGCTCTGCAGGGCATCAACGGTTTGGTGAGCACCATCCAGGCGGGCATTTCGTCGGCCGAGTCGTACTCGACCCGCCTCTAGAACATGTACCTCGAGGAACTGCACCAGCTGCTGACGGCCGTCCAAACCGGCCTCGCCGACGGACGTGCTCATGCCGAGCGGGCCAGAAGCCTGCTCGAAGAGTCCAGGCGTGCCATTGTGGAACCACAGGCCCAGGCCGTGCCATGGGTGCCGTCGCAGCTGGCGCAGGCCGACGAGGGAATCGAGAACCTCATGACGCGCCTTTCCGCCGCTGACGACCTGGTCAGCGGTTACCAATCCCGCCTCTGAGATCGGCGAGCCGGCATGGGCAGCAAAGCGAGCGAACAGCGCAATCGCGTCGTCACGGCGCTGGAACGGGTCCGGCACCAGATCGGGCTCGTCCTCGGATCCGCCGCCGGTGCCCGCCAAGCCGCCGAGGCGGAACTGGCCAAACTGGAACTGGAACAGCACATCGTCCGGGTGGGGATGAACAACTCCACCTCGGAGCAGCACGCGGAATGGTCGCGCCATCCCGCCGCCGCCGAGGTCTTCAACCTGCTCGGCAACGTGCGCGGCCAGTTCTACTCGGACTGGGAGGCGGGGCCGAACGCGCTGCGCGACCTGGTCACGAACAACGCGCCGGGACCGGCGGGTCAGCAGCCGGGCAACTGGCTCGGCCGCGTCGGCGGGAATCCCGGCATCACCGCGCCGGGGCTGTGGCGCGTCGGCTCGGCGACCGTGCCGGGCAAGGACATTCCTCGCACTTTCGACGTCGCGATGCCCCTGCTCGACGAGTCACACCTGTCCATCACGTCGGCGCCGAAGACCAGGACCGCGGTGGACGACATCGTGCAGAACCTGCTGATGCGGGTGCTGAGCACGTTCGAACCCGGCGCGGTGCGCGTCCACCTGTGGGACGTCGGGCAGCTGACCGCGATCCTGCCCGACCTCTACCCGCTGAGCCGCACCAGCGCGCTCAAGCTGTACGACCCAGGGCGGCTCGAAGACCTCCTCGACGAACTCGCCGGGCACATCCGCCGCATCCACGCGACCGGCATGCAGGCGGGGCACACGTCGCTGCGGGAGATCCGGCAGGCGAGCGGCCAGCGCGTCGAACCGTTCCGGATCGCGGTGCTCTACGGCAACGGGGAAACCCTCGAACCGGAACGTGCCCGCGAACTGAAACGCGTCGCCACCGGGGCGCTCGCGGCCGGGATCTGCCTGATCATGATCGACGTGCCGACCACGCTGTCGACGTCGGTGGAAACCTTGAGCCTGCTCGACGACCGCCGCGCGATCAGCAGTATGACCGGCACGGACCTGGTCGTCGATCTCGATCCGCCGATGCCGTCCGGGCAGGTCATCCGGGCCGCCGGGCGGATCGCCGAGGCGCTGATCGCCAAACAGGGCGGGCCACGCTCGTTCGCCGACCTCCTGCCCACCGAACTGGGCAAGGAGAGTTCGGCGCGGGAACTGCGGGCGCCGGTCGGGTTCTTCGAGGGCGAGGCGGTGGAGGTCGTCATCGGCGACGCCAGCCCGCACGTGCTCATCGGCGGGCCCAGCGGTTCGGGGAAGACGAACTTCCTGTACTCGCTGCTCGGCAGCTTCGCGGCGCGGTACTCGCCGGACGAACTCGCGCTGTACCTGCTGGATTTCAAGGAAGGCGTGTCGTTCGCCGGCCTCGCGCCGGGGCGGCGGGACGCGAGCTGGCTGCCGCACGCCAAACTCATCGGGGTCAACGTCAACACCGACCGCGAGTTCGGCCTGGCGCTGCTGCGGTACCTCGCCGACGAGCTGCGGCGCCGGTCCGCCGCGGCGAAACAGCACGAGGTCACCAACCTCGCGGACCTGCGCGAGCAGGACCCCGGCGGGCACTGGCCCCGGATCGTCGCGGTGATCGACGAATTCCAGTACCTGTTCGCCGGCCGCGACGGCGTGACGGCGACCGCGACCCAGCTGCTGGAGGACATCGCGCGGCGAGGGCGGTCGCAGGGCATCCACCTGGTGCTGGCGAGCCAGGACGTCGCCGGGATCGAGGCCTTCTGGGGCAAACCGGCGGTGTTCGAGCAGTGCACGCTGCGGATCGCGATGCCGAAGGCGCGGCGCGTGCTTTCCGAGACCAACAACGCGGCGGTGTCGGCGCCGAAATGGCATGCGGTGATCAACCACGATTCCGGTGTGGCGCACGGGAACCAGCTCGCCCACGTACCGGACGCGAGCAGCAAGGACGTCTTCGTCAAGCTGCAGCACCGGCTGTGGGAGCGGTACTCGGAGTCGTTCAAGCGGCCCCGGCTGTTCGACGGGGCGCATTCCCCGGTGCTGGAACAGTTCCCGGCGTTCAACGATCTGAAGCCGACGAAGAAACCGCGGGCGCTGCTGGGTCAGTCCATCGACGTCGACGAGGCGGCCTGCGGGGTCGACCTGCCGAAGGCGCCGGGACGGAATGTCGCGGTCTTGGGCGCCGCCACGGCGGAGGCACTGTCCATCATGGACTCCGCCGCACGCTCACTGGCTCGCCAGTACCACGACGATTCGGTCGAGTTCGTGCTCTCGTGTCCCATCGAAGCGTCCCTCTCGGCGGTGACCGACTTGGCCGAGCGGCTGCACGCGGAGGGACAGCGCGTCTCACTGGAGGCCGATTTGCCCGGCCGGGTAATCGATATCGCGGAAAAGCTGTCCTCTTTGGACACTCCGAAGATACTGCTGCTGTACGGCGTCGACGCCTCGATCCCCGCGCTGGAGGCCAAGGCACCCGGGCAGCTGAAGAGCGGCTTGGACCAGCTTCGGGTACTGCTGAAGCAGGGTCCGGCACACGGCGTCCACACCATCGGCTGGTGGCGCAGCATCGCGCGTTTGAAGGACACGCTCGGTTTCGCGGGCACCGACGACATCGGCTCCTGGGCGGCCCTGGACGTCCAGGGCAACGAACTGTCACCGTTCGCCGCCGGTCAGGTCGTGCACTGGTCGCCGCGGCCGGGTCGCGCGCTGTTCTTCGACCGCACCACCCACGGCGCCCCCGAGGTGATCATCCCGTTCCAGCGTCCGGAAGGGCTTCTCGATGGATGACGGCATGACCGCGGCCATGCGGTACAAGGAGATCGTCGGCCTCGCGCGCGCCTCGGCGGAGAATCTCCGCAACTGGGAGATCGGCCGCGCGGACGAACTGGAGGCCCGGCTCGCCGAGGCACACCAGGCCGTCGCGGACGCCGCCGAACGCGAGCAGCGCGCGGTCGACCGGGCCTCTCGATGGTGGAAGATGGCTCAGCACAACGTCGAAGGTCTCACCTGGCTGCCGGACGACGAAGCCCCGCAACCGGTCCCGACCGCGCGGCCCGGGTATCTGGAGCGGTACCTGGAAGAGGTCAAGCCGAGCTACCAGGAACTCGTGCAGGCCGTCCTCTCCCTCGGCTGGCGCGCGAAACGCTCCTGACCACGCAATTAGTCACCTACTTGCGATAGATACCTACGCAAGTAGGTGACTAATTGCGGCGCATCAGGGCTTCGGGAAGTAGGGGCCGAGGATCTTCTCCAGGTAGTCCGCCAGGTCGTAGAACGCGTCCTGGACCGGGTTGCCCGCGCTCGGCCGGAACCGCAGCACCTGCGGATCGTGGTCGCTCGCCTGCTGCGCGAACTCGGCGTTCAGGTGCACTACGTCGTAGTCGGTCCCGCGCGGCGCCTTCGACGCCAGGATGTGGTCCAGCACCTGCGACTGGCCCTCGAAAACGTAGCTGTACCGCTCGTTTTCCGGCAGCGACGCGATGAGGTCCTTCAGCGCGCCACCCGCGGTCAGCGTCTGCACCGCGGGCGAGAACGGGTAGTCGTTGATGTCACCGGCGACGACGATGTTCGCGTTCTTGTCCGACGCGAGCACCTTGTCGATGAAGCCGCGCAGCACGGTCGCCTGCTTGACCCGCTGCACTTCGGAACTCCGGACCGGCGGCTGGTTGCGGCCGTGGGTCGGCTGGTCGCCGCCCTTGGAGTTGAAGTGGTTCGCGATGACGAACACGGTGCGGCCCTGGAAGACGAACTCGCCGACCAGCGGCTTGCGGCTGGCCGCCCACGCCTCGTTCGCCGGCTCGACCCGGCCGGGCGAGACGGTCAGGTGAGTCTTGCCGCGTTCCTTGACGACGCCGACGGGAGTGGTCGCGGTGCCACCCGGTCGATCCACAAAGGACACCCGAGCCGGGTTGAACAGGAAGCCGACACGGATGTTGCCACCCGGCTGGCCGCCGTCCTTGCCGTTCTCCGGGTCGATCTGACGCCACTCGTAGCGCGGGCCACCGGCGGCGACGATCGCGTCGACGAACTTCTGGAGCGTCTGCTCCGCGGCGACGGTGCCGTCGTTGGTCGGCCCGTTGTTGTCCTGGATCTCTTCCAGGTTCAGGATGTCCGGCTTCGCCAGGTTGACGGCGATGGCCTTGGCCAGCTCGCCGAACTTCTCCGCACTGTCCAAAGCGGACAGGTTCTCGACGTTGTAGGTCGCCACCGAAAGCTCACCGCTGCGCTGGGCACGGGTGCTCTCGCGCTTCAGTCCGTTGTCCTTGGTCGCGCCCAGCTTCGTCGCGAACAGCGTGTAGCCGCCGAAGTTGCTGTACTCGACCGGGCCGGAGGTCACGCCGGTGAGCACGTCGCCGGTGTTGACCTTCGGGAACGGCACCTCGGCGAACGGGATCAGCGACGCGACCTTGAGCACGCCGGTGTTGAGCCGGTCGTAGTCGAGGTACACCGCGCCGCCGCGCACGCTCGGGTTCTGCTTCGGTTTGGTGGTCACGTAAAGCTCGTTGAACGACGACGTCGGGCCGACGACGCGTGCGTCGGAGACGCTGACGATCTCACTTTCGTGCGTCTCCCAGAAGTCCAGCGAGTACTTCGCGGGCTCCAGCGGCAGCGGTTCGATGCTGCCGCCCGGCGCGGGGGCGACGGTGTCCGGGACCGACTCCGGCGTGACGACGGTCGCGGCGGGCAGGGCGTTCCCGCTCGAATCGACCGTCCACTGTGCACTCGTCAGCTCGGTGAGCGACTGGTACGGCGAGGTCGCGGGCGCGTCCGGGTAGAACTCGCGGACGGTGCCGGAGGCGGTCACCGCGTCACCGGCGGCCACGGCGGGCGTGGTCGAGCCGGTGAAGACGAACAGGCCCTCGCTCGTGCGCGGGTCCGCGTCGGGAGCGGTGTCGGTGATCCAGAACCCGCGCGCCGAACCGAAGCCGCGGATCGCGGTCACGACGCCCGTGACCCCGGCGACCTTCTTGTCCTTGAACGGCGAGATCCGGGTGCTGCCCTGAATGTCGTGGATCTTCGCGTTCACCGGCGGCGGGCCGGTCTCACCCGGCGTCTCACCCTTGCTGTTGGTCGGCGTGGGCGCGCCGGAGGTGAAGTCGGCCGCGTTGTCGTCGGTGTCCGCCAGCGCCGTCCCCCTGGCGACGGAGGCGGTGTTGGACGGCGCGGCGGCAGCGGCACCCTCGCGGATGGTGGCGCCGCCGAAGCCGACCAGGTCCTTGATCCGCCCGTCGGCCGCGCAGTCGGCGGCGGTCTTGCAGGTCAGCGCCGAAGTGCCCTGGACGAGCGCGACGGTGCCGGCCGTCGCGGACAGCGGGATCGCGCCGGTGGCGTCCGGCGTCGGCAGCGCGACGGTGCCGCCCGCGCCCTTCGCCTGCGCGACGAGGTATCGCGCGCCCGGCGCGACGCCGCCGGTCAGCGGCGTGACCTGCCAGCTGTTCCCCGACGCGGGCGCGTACTGGACGCTGAAACCGTCGAGGCTCACAGCGGCCGCGCCGCGGTTGGCGAGTTCGACGAAGTCGCCGGTCAGCGTGGCGCCCGAGTTGCCGCCACCGCCGTAGACCTCGGCGATCACGGCGTCGGCGCTGGGCGCGGCGAGCGCGGCCGGAGCGGCTGTGATGGCAGCACCGCTCACGACCAGGCCGGAGGTGACGGCCACGGTCAGGGCCCGTCTCCTGGCTGCACGGCGGGATGTGGTCACGCTGAGTCCCCTCTTCGCAAAATCGGTCGAGGAATACTCCCCCGAACAAGTGAAATGAGGAAGACGACCAGACAACGATTCGTGACGACCGTGTCTCCCGTGAGAGGATCAAGATCCGCCGCCTGCACACCCCAGGAGGCGTCTCCATGCGCGGACTTCTCTACGCGCTCATCCCCCTCATCACGGCGAGTCTCGTGACCCCCGCGGCCGCCAAGCCGCCGGACAAGGCCGCGTTCGAGGTGATGACCCCGGCGAGCACGGTCGCGTCCCGCACCGACCGGCGGCCGAACGCGGGCGGCACCTACGACCCGGTCGCGCGCAAGACCTTCATCTCGTGGTCCGGCAAGGCCGCGGACACCTACGTCCAGGCCTACGACCATCGCACCGGTGCCTGGACCGCGCCGAAGAAGATCGCCGACGGCGAGTCCGATCCGCACAACTACCCGACGCTGCTGCTCGCCGGTGACGGCCACCTGCTGATCTTCCGCGGCATGCACAACACGCGCACCGTGATCAGCCGCGCGCCGCTCGCTCACTCGCTGGAGGGCACCTGGACCGACACCGAGGTCCCCGCGGGTGACTCGGCGAGCTACCCGATGCCCGTCAAGACCGTCGACGGCACGTTGTTCATGTTCTACCGCGAGACGACCAACGAACTCGATCCCACGGCGAACTCCGACTTCCGCCCGATGAAGTACATCGTGTCCCGTGACGACGGGAAGACGTGGAAGAACTCCGTGCGGCTGACCGGGAAGCAGTGGGCGTTCGGCTCGCTGGGCCGGGCCGACCACATGGACGAGATCTACGTCGGCCAGCTCCGTTACCTGCCGTCGTCCGGGCGGATCCAGTTCGTCTACACGCTCGCGGGCGGCGGGCCGGCGCAGCACAAACACGACGTCTACCACCGGAACGTCTACTACCTGTCGTTCGACGTCCGTACCCTGCGTTTCTTCTCCGCGGCGGGCCACGACCTCGGCACCCAGGTCGACGACGCCGAGCAGGAGCGGTACCTCAAGGTCGTCGAAACCCCGCTCGAACTCCCCGGCGGGCTCAAGTCGCCGGACTACATCCTCCAGGTCGGCACACAACGCGACGGAAAGCCGTTCGTCACCTGGTTCCAGTTCGACGCCGCGGGCTCGCCGCGCGATTTCGCGGGTGCGTGGAACGGCCGGAACTGGGAAGTGCGCGAAGTCGCGAATGGACTCCGATTGCGCGAGATCGAACCGCTCAATGGCGGTACTTGGCGCGTTTACGGAACCCGGGACGGGCAACCGAACATCGAAACGTTCTTGCTCGAGAACGGACGCGTCTGGAAGCCGGAAACCTTGATCACCACACCGAAACCGGTCCAGCGCGTCGAAGTGATCACCGGTTTCCGGGACCCCGCCCGCATTTTGGCGACCGGCGCGTCCAGTGCGCGTGACGTCTCCGTGGCCGACGGTGACATTTATGTCGCGGGGACGCCGCGCAAATAGACCATTCGAGTTTCCCTGCCTTAAATGAACCTCAAGTCCGGGTACAACCCGGCATTTCCGGAGTTACCTTTGGCGACGTGAGCGAGGACACAAATCCTCCCTCACGTCGCCGGAGGAGGTGTCCCATGGGCTGGCTCATCGCGGGTACGGCACTGGTCCTGCTGCTGGGGATCGCACTGGCGGTCGATCTGCGCGACCGGAAACGCGGCGGCCGTCCGATGGCCCACTTCAGCGGAGCGCGGCTCGACACCGTGCTGCGGGAGGCCGACCTCGGCGATCGGCACATGACCTTCTGACGCTCACCGGGGAGGGTGAGCGGGGGGAACTGGGGGCGCACCGCCGGTGCACGGGACCCGTCGGGGGAGGACGGAGCCCGTACACCGGCGGTGCGTCATTTCCGGGGCCCGTGCCGCAAGTAGTCCTCTACTCGCGGGCGGGCACGGGTGTCGCGAAAGCCACTTTCGCGACGTCTGATGTCCCGAAAGTGGCTTTCGCGACACGGCCCGTGCTCAGCGCTCCAGCTCTTGCCGCGCCCGGTACTTGCCGATGAGCGACTTCGCCCCGGCGACGGCGGCCTTGCCCGCCCCCTTCGCACTCGCGGCCAGGAACGTCGTCCAGTCGAAGTAGTCGCGCCACAACACGATCCGGCCGTCGCGTACTTCGAACGTGCCGCACACCCAGAACTCGGCCTCCCACGAACCGCGCCGCAGGACGTCGGTGCGTTCAGTGAGCACGATCGGCCCGTCGGCGGCGATGTGGTGGGTGCGTGCCTCGAACCCGCTGCCGTAGCGAGCCAGGGTGCGCAACTGCTTCTCCACCGCCGAGAGGCCGCGAGCCGGGGGAAGCGGGACGTTCTGGTAGACGATGTCGATCGCCACGAAGCTCAGCGCGCGGTCGATGTCGAGCTCTTCGAGAGCCTGAAGGAAACCGGTCACCACGGTCTTCGGATCCGTCATGCCCACCGAGGCTAATCCGTTTTTGAACCGGCGGAAGGTCACAGCCGTATCACAAGGCGGAGGGGCCGGTTCCCCACGACTACGGAGGTATCGATGCGACGGCGACTGCCGATGGCATTGCTCGGGCTGCTCGCCTGGGTGCTCGCGGGCTGCTCGACAGCGACGAGCGCCGCGCCGGCGGCCCAGGGCGCCCCGGGCGCCAGCCAGGCCGACATCACGTTCTCCCAGCAGATGGTCCCGCATCACCAGCAGTCGATCCAGGTCGCGAACCTGGCTTCGGAACGGTCGGCGTCCGAATTCGTGAAGGCCACCGCGGCCAAGATCATCAAGGCCGAGTCGGCCGAGGTCCAGACGATGACCGGCTGGCTCCAGTCATGGAACGCGGCCGTGCTCCCCGCGGCGGGCCACGCCGGGCACTCGATGCCGGGGATGATCACCTCGGGGCAGGTCGCCTCGCTGCAGAACCTGACCGGCGCCGAGTTCGACAAGACGTGGCTCCCGCTGATGGCCGAGCACCTGCGCAACGGCGTCGCGATGGCCAAAACCGTGCTGTCGTCGGGCGAACACGCCGAGACCAAGGCGCTGGCACAGGAGATCGTCGAGAACCAGACGGCGGCGATCGACGAGATCACCGCGCAGCTTCCTTGACCCCCTGAAGACCCTCCGACGCCCTCCGGTATTGTTCTCGGCGGTGGCGTGTCCGAGCGGCCGAAGGAGCACGACTCGAAATCGTGTGACGGCTAATAACCGTCCGTGGGTTCAAATCCCACCGCCACCGCAGCGAAGAGCCGGTCTCCACGGAGACCGGCTCTTCTGCGTGATGCCTACTTGTTGAACTTGTCCTTGAGGCCCTGCACGGAACCCTCGGCGCGGTCGCGCAGGTCGTGTCCGGCCTCCTTGGCCTCGCCCTCGGTCTGGTCGGCCCGGCCCGAGTTCGCCATGTCTTCGTTGCCGGTCTTCTCGCCGAGCTTCTCCTTGGCGGCGCCGATGGCCTGTTCGGCTTTGTCCTTCGCCTTGTCGAAAACGCTCATGGCGGACGTTCCTCCTTAGCCTGGCGGCCACCGTCTGCGGCCGCCTGCCCTGGGAATACCCGGGGAACACGGCGTGACACATATGTCACCCGGTGCGGTTACCCCGTTGCCCGTGGAAGAAGTCTTCGAGCAGGGCCGCGCACTCGGCCTCCAGCACGCCGCCGACGACCTCCGCGCGGTGACTGAGCCGCCGGTCGCGGACGACGTCCCACAGCGACCCCACGGCACCGGTCTTGGGCTCCCAGGCGCCGAAGACGAGCTTCGCGACCCTGGCCATCACCAGCGCCCCCGCGCACATCGTGCACGGCTCCAGCGTCACCGCGAGCGTGCAGCCTTCGAGCCGCCAGCCGTCGCCGTAGATCTCGGACGCGGCCCGCAGCGCGAGGATCTCCGCGTGCGCCGTCGGGTCCCCGAGTTCTTCGCGGGCGTTGCGCGCGGAGGCGAGCAGGGCCCCGTCCGGTGCCAGGACGACGGCGCCGATCGGCACGTCGTCGCCCGCGCCCCGCGCCGCTTCGATCGCCGCCAGGACGGCGGCGATGTCGGCGGCGGAGGCGGAGGGGCTCAGATCTCGTCCAGGATCTTGGCGAACTCGGCGGCGAATCCGCACCGCTGCGCGACCATCTGGAGTTGTTCGTCCGGATAGAGGTCGACCTCGCCGACGATCACCTCGAGTTCGGCACCCGGCAGTCCGAGATCGGTGAGGATCTCCAGGTCGCCTTCTGGCCAGACCGCGTCGTCGTCCTCGTCCGGCGGGTCGACTCTCAGCACGTCGAGGACGTCGGCGGCGATGTCGTAGTCGAGTGCCGCGGCGGCGTCGGACAGCAGCAGCGAGGGACCTCTGGGACTCGGCCGGACGATCACGAAGAACTCGTCGTCGATCGCCAGCAGGCCGAACGCGGCACCCGTCGAACGCAGTTTCCCCAGCTCGGTGATCGCAGCGTCGAGTTCGGCGAGCGCCCCTGGATCAAGAGAGCTGCACCGCCACCGACCGTCCTCCCGCACCACGGCCACCGCGAACCCCGTGATCGGCTCTTGCACCGCCATGCGCACACCGTATTCCGCCCGCATTCGGAACGCACGCACGGTGCGCCCGAAGCGCCGCATGCGCCACTATCGAGACATGACCGGACCCACCGACCTGCCCACCCTCCCCGATGCGCGCTTCGCCGGTTTGCTGGCCGAAGCCCGCGCGCTCCAAACGAAAACCGTAAAGCTCCGCCGAGAGATCCATCGGAATCCGGAGATCGGCCTCCACCTGCCGAAAACCCAGGCCTCGATCAAAGCGGCCCTCGAAGACCTCCCACTGGAGATCACCGAGGGCAAAACGACCACGTCGCTGACCGCCGTCCTCAGGGGCGGGAAGCCGGGCCCGGCGATCCTGCTCCGCGGCGACATGGACGCGCTGCCGCTCCATGAGGACACCGGCCTCGACTTCTCCTCCGACGACGACGGCGCGATGCACGCCTGCGGGCACGACACCCACGTCGCGATGCTGGCGTCGGCGGCGCGGCTGCTCAGCGAGCACGCCGACGAGCTGGCCGGGTCGATCGTGTTCATGTTCCAGCCCGGCGAGGAAGGCGAGCACGGCGCGCGCCACATGATCCACGAGGGCGTGCTCGACGCTGCGGGTGAACGCGTCGAAAAGGCGTTCGGCCTGCACATCTTCACCCAGGTCGCGTCCGGCATCGTGCAGACGCGGCCGGGGCCGATCATGGCGTCGGCGAACAGCTTCCACGTGAAGGTCACCGGCCGGGGCGGCCACGGTTCGGCGCCGCATCAGGCGATCGACCCGGTGCCCGCGGCGGCGGCGATCGTCACCGCGTTGCAGACGATGGTGACCCGCAAGGTCAGCGTGTTCGAGCCCGCGGTGGTCTCGGTCACCCGCATCGAGACGGGGACGACGACGAACATCATCCCGGAGACGGCGTTCCTGGAGGGCACGATCCGCACGCTGTCCGAGCGGACGCTGGCGTTCGTGCGCGAGGAACTGCCGAAGGTGTGCGAGGCGGTCGGTGCCGCGCACGGCGTCCGGGTGAGCGCCGAAGTCGTCGCCGGCTACCCGGTCACGGTCAACGACCCGCGGGTCGCGGCCCGGGTACTGGAGCTGGCGGCCGAGGTCCTCGGCGCGGGCAACGCCGAGACGATGGAGAACCCGGTGATGGGCGCGGAGGACTTCTCCTATGTCCTGCAACGCGTTCCGGGTGCTTTCGCGTTCCTCGGCGCCTGCCCGCCCGACGCCGACCTGGCCACGGTGGAGGCGAACCACTCGAACCGGGTGGTCTTCGACGAGGACGCGATGGCGAACGGCGTCGCGATGTACGCCGCCTTCGCCTTGGACGCACTGCGGTAGCCATTACACAACAGTGTTGATTTAATGGGTGCCATGAACGATGACACCCTGGCCGCCCTGGCCGCACAGGAGGAGCGCCTGGTCTTCCGCCGGTTCGACAACGAAACCGCGCTGGAGCTGGGCGCCCACCTGCTCGCGGCGGCACGGGACCGCGCCCTTCCGGTGACGATCTCCGTGCGCCGCGGCGGGCAGCGGCTGTTCCACGCGGCGCTGCCGGGCACTTCGGCCGACAACGACGCGTGGATCGACCGCAAGAGCCGCGTCGTCGACCGCTACGGGCACAGCTCGTTCCTCGTCGGCGAGCGATTCCGCGCCAAGGGCACGACGTTCGAGGCCGATTCCCGCCTTGATCCGGATCTGTACGCCGCGCACGGCGGCGTGTTCCCGGTGATCGTCGACGGCGTGGGTCCCGTGGGCACGGTGGGCGTGTCGGGACTACCCCAGGCCGACGACCACGCGTTCGTCGTCGAGCAACTGGAAGCCTTCCTCGCCACACTGTCCTAAGTGGACGTCGGGCTTCGACCGAGGCGCAAAGTGAGGAAGGCGGCGTTGGGCGAGAGGGTCACGTAGTCGACCTGATACTTGCCGAGCGTTTTCCGCCGTGGGTCGACCGCGTCCATCGTGAACGACACCCTCGGGCCGATCGACGGTTTGGCGCAGGAGATCGTCACGATCGCGCGCCCGGCGGACACGCACAGGGCATCCGGCGCGCATCGTTCGTCCCGCACCGCGAGGTAGCCGAGGTAGAGGTCTTCGTCCGGGAGCACGATCCAGGCGCCGAGGCGGACCGTGAACGAGTCGCCCAGCGCCGGCGGGCCGCACGAGGCGTTCAGGAACACGATCACCAAGCCGAAGAGGAACAGTTTCGCCGGGGTGCCCCAGAGCCATCGTCTTCGCATGTGGGGAAGACGTGCGGAACGTGACGGCGGGTTGCACCCGCCGCAAGGCCCACACCAGCCCGCCCCCGTGTCGCGAAAGCCACTTCCGGGACGTCTGATGTCCTGAAAGTGGCTTTCGCGACACGGCCGCTGGACATCACGGACCGAACCTGCGATCAATCGCGCCCGCCGTAGGCACCTAAGACACGGTTGGCCCGAACCCGAATCGCCACTCACGACCCACCGGACCACTGCCCCAACCTTCAGGACGCACGACCCATCACCCTCGCCATGCTAACGTGAGACGTCACATCATATATCAGATCGGACATGCCAGTGGCCAACCTTTCCCCGTTCGACGAGCTGAAACGGCGACTGTCCGGGGTCGTGGCCATCCCGGTGACCCCGTTCGACGCCGACGGCGCCGTCGATACGGAGACGTACGCGAAACTGGTGGACCGGTTGCTCACCGGCGGCATCGACCTCGTGACACCGAACGGGAACACCGGCGAGTTCTACGCGCTGGACGAGGCCGAGGCGCGACAGTGCCTCGAAGTGACGGTCAAGACCGCGGCCGGGCGGGCGAGGGTGATCGCCGGCGTCGGGCACGACGTCGCCACGGCGATCCGCGCGGCGCGGCACGCTCGGGAGACGGGCGCGGATCTGATCATGATCCACCAGCCGGTGCACCCGTACGTCTCGGCGGCGGGCTGGGTCGAGTACCACCGTGCCATCGCGGCCGCGGTCCCGGAGCTGGGTGTCGTGCTGTACGTGCGCGACCCGCTGATCGACGGCGGGCGGCTGACCCGGCTCGCCGACGCCGCCCCGAACGTCATCGGCGTGAAGTACGCGGTGCCGGATCCGGTGCGGTTCGCCTCGGTGGCGCGGGACGCGGTGTTCGATCGGTTCGCGTGGATCGCCGGGCTGGCGGAGCTGTCCGCGCCGGGCTACTTCGCCGTGGGCGCGACCGGGTTCACGTCGGGACTGGTGAACGTCGACCCGTCGATCTCGCTGAAGATGTTCCGTTCGTTGCGGGACGGAGACTTCCGTGCGGCGATGACGATCTGGGAGCGCGTCCGGCCCTTCGAAGAGGCTCGGGCCGCGGACGGCAACGCCAACAATGTGAGCGTGGTGAAGGAAGCGTTGGCACAGCTGGGTTTGTGTCGTCCGGACGTCCGGCCGCCGAGTCACCCGCTGACCGGCGAAGAACGCGAAAAAGTCGCCGGAATTCTCAGGAATTGGGGCCTGCGTTAAAGAATTTTCTGGCCGTATGCGCGCCCGCCAAGGGTGGGCGCGCATACGGCGACAGGTCAGAGGTCGTGGCCATCGACGATCGCGGCTTGGCCCTTATGGGCGCCTCGGGGCGCGCCATGCGGCGCGGCGGGCGGCTGCTCACCGGTCAGAGCCGGCGGGACCATGAACGCGAGGGAAACGATGTCTGGCCGGTGCTCCTGTCCCCGGTCGAACCTCGCGACCGGACGGAACCGGGGGAAGTTTCCCTCGATGTCCTTGACTGTACGCCATATCGTGCTGTTTCGGTGAATTGCTTCCGCCCGGCGGACGTGGGACGCTGAAAGAAGACCACGGAGCGTCCGTGGCGTGTTGTGGTACCAGTGCCCCTTCTTGGCCGAACCAGACCCCTTCGGTGTTTTTGAACCCGTTGCTGGATTGCCCACTTTCACGAGAACCAGAACGGTGTGATCTCCCATGACCTCCACACAGACGAGGCAGGGCAGCGACTTCGCCGAACTGTCCAAATTGGTCATTGATGCCGGCCTGCTCAAACGCAGGCGCGCGTACTACGCGGTGAAGATCTCCTTGAACCTGCTCGCCTTCGCGGGCGGCTGGGTGGCGTTCGTGCACCTCGGGGACTCCTGGTGGCAGCTGTTCCTCGCCGCCTTCTTCGCGATGATGTTCACCCAGCTCTCCTTCATCGGCCACGACGCCGGGCACAAGCAGATCTTCCGCGGCCGCAAGGCGAACGACGTCACCGGATTCGTCCACGGTGGACTGACCGGGCTCAGCTACGGCTGGTGGATCGGGACGCACAACCGCCACCACGCCAACCCCAACCACGAGGACGAAGACCCGGACGTCAACCTCGCCGCCCTGATCTTCACCAAGGCACAGGGCACCGAACGGCGCGGCTTCCTGCGCTGGATGGCGAAGTACCAGGCGTTCCTGTTCTTCCCGCTGCTGTTGCTGGAAGGCCTGAACCTGCACGCGTCGAGCGTGACGGCGATCTTCCAGCGCGGTTTCAAGCGGCGGAAACTCGAATCCGCGCTGATGCTCGCCCACATCGCCGCGTACCTGACCGCGGTGTTCGTGGTGCTTTCGCCCGGTGTCGGCTTCGTCTTCATCGCCGTGCACCAATGCCTTTGGGGTGTGTACATGGGCTGCTCGTTCGCCCCGAACCACAAGGGCATGCCCACGCTGTCGGCCGGGCACAAGCTCGACTTCCTGCGCAAGCAGGTCCTCACCTCGCGCAACGTGCGCGGCGGGCCGGTCGTGGACTTCGCCCTCGGCGGGCTCAACTACCAGATCGAGCACCACCTGTTCCCGAGCATGGCGCGGCCGAACCTCAAGCACGCGCAGGTGATCGTGCGGGAGTTCTGCGCGAAGCACGGCATCGACTACGCGCAGTGCGGCTGGGCGGCGTCCTACGGCTACGTCCTCAGGCATCTGCACGAAGTCGGCGCCCCCTTGCGCGCCCAAGCGACGGTGGGTGCGCGATGACCGCCTCCCGCTCCCTCGGCGACGTCGCCGAGCCCGCCGCCGACGACCGCTGCCCGAACTGCCCGCATCCGCTGTCGGCGCACGACGCGATCGCCCGGCGGTTCTGCACCGCGACCGCGGCCGGCGGGTTCAGCCGCGGTTGCACCTGCGCCACGAAACCCGAAACAACCGAATAGAGGATCGCCATGAACGCCGATACCGTCCCCGTCTCCCGCTACGAGATCCGGGTCGACACCGTGAAGAAGATCGTCAACGAGCACACCGACCTCACCAACGAGGCGGCGTTCTCCCTCGCCGTGCACATGGTGCGGGCGCTCGACACCGTCCCGGAGTCCGTCCGCTAGGAGCGTGACCGGGGTTACCCGTGCGTTAACAACACGTCAGCGAGACCGCTGAAGGCGTCAGGGAGATGTTGGCGGAGCGGCCGGGCCGGACCGATCGGCGTTGTGCTGAGGAGAGCACTGACCGATCGACGCGGAGGTAACCGTGACGCTCAGCGAGCTCCTGCCCAGCCTCGGCTGCGAGGCCGCCGACCACCTCGAGCCGGGGGTCTGGCCGCGGAGCACCCGGCTCGGTCCCGGCGGGGAGCTGCTGTTCGCCGGTGCGCCGGTGTCCCACCTCGCCGCGAGGTTCGGGACACCGGCGTATCTGCTTGACGAGGACGAAGTCCGGCAGAACGCCCGCGCATACCGCCGGGCCCTGCCCGACGCCGAAGTGGCCTACGCGAGCAAGGCGCTGTGCACCCGCGCGGTCCTGCGCTGGGTCGCCGAGGAAGGGCTTTCCCTCGACACCTGCTCGGCCGGCGAGATCGCCGTTGCCCGCTCGGTCGGTTTCCCCGCCGAGCGGATCCTGCTGCACGGCAACGCGAAGACCCCCGAAGACCTCAAGGCCGCGCTGTCCTACGGCGTCCGCCGGATCGTGGTGGACTCACTCGACGAGATCGAGCAGCTCGGCGCGCTCGCCACCGGCGCGCAGCAGGTGCTGATCCGGGTGACGCCGGACGTCGCCGCCGGCACGCACGCGGCCATCACCACCGGCACCGAAGGCCAGAAATTCGGGTTCTCACTACGTGAAGAGGTCCGCGACAACCTCGACCGGGCGGTCTCCGCCGTGCTCGCGCAACCGGGGCTCCGCCTCGCCGGACTGCACTGCCACATCGGCTCGCAGGTGTCCCGTGTGGACTTCTACGAACTGGCCGCCCGCAAGATGGTCGGGGAACTCGTCCGGCTCCGGGACACCCACGGCGTCACCCTGCGGGAACTGGACCTCGGCGGCGGGCACGCCGTCCGCTATCTGCCGGGCGACACCGGTTTCGACATCGACGGCTACGTGCGCCGCCTGCGGGTCGCGCTCGCCTACGAATGCACGTCGCACGCCTTCCCCCTGCCGAAACTGACGATCGAGCCGGGCCGGGCGATCGTCGGACCGGCGGGGATCACCGTGTACCGGGTCTGCGCGGTGAAACGCGGCTCGCGTACCTTCGTCGCGGTCGACGGCGGGATGAGCGACAACGCGCGGCCCGCGCTCTACGGGGCGGCGTACACCGCGCGCCTGGTCGGCAGGCGCAGCCGCGCGGCCCGGCGGCCGGTGACGGTGGTCGGACGGCACTGCGAATCGGGTGACGTCCTCGCCGACGGGCTCGCGCTCCCCGACGACGTCCACCCCGGCGATCTGCTCGCCGTCCCCTGCACCGGCGCCTACCACCACTCACTCGCCTCGAATTACAACCTCGTCGGCAGGCCGCCGATCGTCGGCATCTCAGGCGGTACCGCGACCTTGCTCGTCCGGCGTGAAACCGAGGAAGACCTGCTGAAACGCGATCTCGGCTGACGCGCTGTCCGAAAAACCCGGCAGTCCCCCTGTCGCACGACAGAATCCTGTGCACGAGGACGCCGGGAAAGAGAATCGCGACAAACAACTTAACGGCGGTAGCATTCTGGACATTGATCGATACGCTGCGCGACAAGAATCGCATGCCGAAACAAAGGGAGGGACGGCATGGGTGACGAACCACGCGCGCAGATGGAGCAGCGCACACCTAGAGGTCTGGACAACACCGATCGCACTCTGATCGCCCTGCTACAAGTCGACGGGCGGGCTTCGTTCACGGCGCTGGCCAAGGCCGTCGGCCTGTCGGAAGGGGCCGTGCGGCAACGCGTCCAGCGGCTGCTGCGGGACGAGACGATGCAGATCGTCGCGGTCACGGATCCGACCAACGTCGGCCTCGGCCGTCAGGCGATGGTCGGAGTCAAGGTCCAGGGCGATCCGCGTTCGGTCTCGGATCAGCTTTCAGGGCTGCCGGACGTCCATTACGTCGTACTCACCGCGGGCACCTACGACCTTCTGGCCGAGGTCGCCTGCCGGGACGACGAACACCTCTTGAGTGTGCTGAACGATGACATCCGGCCCATCCCGGGTGTCATCAGCACAGAAACCTTGGTGTATCTGAAACTCGCAAAACAGACATATGCCTGGGGCAACCTGACGCGGTGAACCCGCGGCCCAGTGCAATGAACGGCCCGTTACTTGCGAAATTTGCCAGTAACGGGCCGTTCATTGCACTCAGGGGAGGCTAGTGTCGCGTGATCCTGCGGGTCTTACCCGTGATCAGACGGAGATCTCGCGTGACTGGACGGAGATCACGCGACACTAGACACAGCGCAGATACGCGTCCGGAGTCCGCCGCCGGGTGTCGAGCCCGCGAAGCACCTTCGGCAGTGGCTCGCTGTACAAGACCCCGAGCCGCTGCGTCGCCCGGGTCAGCGCGACATACAGTTCCGCCGCACCACTCGGGCCTTCCGCCAGGATTCGCTGCGGTTCCACCACCAGGACGGCGTCGTACTCCAGCCCTTTGGCCGCGGACGGCGCGATCGCGCCCGGCACCCCCGGCGGCCCGATGACGACCGAAGTCCCCTCACGCGACGATTCCTCGCGGACGAACTCCGCGACGGCGTCCTCGATGTCCACTTCGGACAGTCGACGGGCCCACGGCCGCACACCGCAGGAACGCACCGACTCCGGCGGCACGACGTCCGGTGCGAAACTCGCCAGCAGCGAAGCCGCCACCGCCATGATCTCCGACGGCGTCCGGTAGTTGACGGTCAGCTTCCGGTACACCCACCGGTCGGCGACGTACCGGGAGAGCATCGCGTCCCACGACCGCGCACCGGACGGCGACCGGCGCTGCGCGAGATCCCCGACCACGGTGAAGGATCGGCTGGGGCACCGCCGCATCAGCACTCGCCAGTCCATTTCGGACAATTCTTGCGCCTCGTCGACCACGACGTGGCCATAGGTCCATTCCCGGTCGGCGGCCGCGCGTTCGGCCAAGTCCCGGTCGTCGCGTTTGGCGAACCGCTCCGCCAGGTCCTCCGCCTTCAGCACGTCCGTCGGCCGGAGCGCGAACTCGTAGTCGTCGTGGTCCTCTTCGACCTCGATGAGTTCCAGCACGCGCTCGGCGTATTCCTTCTGTTCCAGCTGCCGCCGCTCCTCCGCCCGCCGTTCGGCGGTGTGGTCCCAGCCGAGCAGTTCGACGGCTTCGTCCAGCAACGGCACGTCGGACACGGTCCAAGCGGCCGCGTCCTCGCGGTACAGCGCCGGATCGGCCCCGGCCGCCCGCAGCCGCTCCGGCGAGTCGTAGAGGTCGGCGAGCAACCGCTGCGGCGTCAGGACCGGCCACAGGCGATCCAGCACCGCACCGAGTCCCACACTGCCTTCCAGGTCACGCCGGACGTTCTTCAGCATCTCCGGGCGGGCGTGGTTGTCGTCCTTCGGCAGCCAGCCGTCGCCGATCCGGTCGACCGCGCGCTCGGTGAGCGCGGCGATCACCTCACGTTCGAAGACGGCCTTCGCCTCGTTGTGCAGCAGGCCGCTGTCACGAGCCACCTCGCGCGCGGCCGCCGCGACCTCGGCGTCGAACGGCACGGTGACGTCGCCGAGTTCGATCGGCTCCGGTTCGGCCGGCAGTTCCTGCCGGTCCGTCACCGCCGCCGCGAGCACGTCCAGGATCTCCAGCGAGCCCTTGAGCCGCTGGACCGGCGGCGGATCCTCGCGTTCGGTGCGCAGGCCCGCGACAAGGCTCCCCGGCGTCGCGAAGACGGCACTGGCCTCGCCGAGCGACGGCAGGACGCGGTCGATGTGGTCGAGGAAGCCACTGCTCGGCCCGACCACGAGCACGCCGCGGCGTTCCATGCGCTCCCGTTTCGTGTACAGCAGGTACGCCACCCGGTGCAGCGCCACCGCCGTCTTGCCGGTGCCGGGGCCGCCCTCCACGACCACGACACCGGCGTGATCCAGCCGGATGATCTCGTCCTGCTCGGCCTGGATCGTCGCGACGATGTCCCGCATCCCCTCGCCGCGCGGCGCGTTGACCGCGGCCAGCAGCGCGACGTCGCCCCGTTCCCCCGCCGATTCCGGACGGCCGAAGACCTCGTCGGTGAAATCGACGACCCGGCGGCCGAGGGTGCGGAACTGGCGGCGCCGCGACATTCCCTCGGGGGACGCGCCCGTCGCGCAGTAGAACGCGCGCGACGCCGGCGCCCGCCAATCCAGCAGCAAGGGCTCGTAGTCGTTCTCGTCGTCGAAAAGGCCGACCCTGCCGACGTACGCCCGCTCTCCCGAAAGGGCGTCCAAACGCCCGAAACAAAGGCCCTCGTCGGCGATCCTCAGCCGCGCCATCTCGCGGGCTTTCGTGCCGACGGAGACTTCGCGGTCCGAAAGCGCGAACCCTTCTCCCCGCAGCGCACCGGCGTACGCCTCGCCCACCCGCGTACGTTCGTCGTCCAGCCGCCCGTAGAGCGACGCGATGTAGTCCCGTTCGGTTCGCAATTCCTCGTCGTACCCCTGATTTGACAAGTGTCCCTCACAGCGTTTAGACTACGGACAAGTTCGGCGTGCAAATCAGTGAATCTGATTTGGCGCCGATTTTCTATTGTCCACCCCTTGTCAAGAGGAACCCCGGTTTTAGCCGGAAACGACAATGCGCGATAATGGGGACGAAGATCCACCATTACCGCGCACTGCTTGAAACTCAGCCGAGCATGAACTCGCGGGGCTCCAGTGCCCTCCCCACCACCCGGACGTCGCCGAGCCAGCCGTGGAACGCCTGCTCGACGAGCGAGTCGTAGGCGTAGGCGCCGATCAGCCAAGAACCACCGGGATTCGCGATCCCCGCCGCGGCCGTCTTCGGATTACGCAGCACCGGGCAGCCGTCGACGTAGAGCGTCGTCCGCCTGCCGTCGTTGACCGCGGCGACGTGGATCCATTCCCGCAACGCCAGTTCGTGTCCCCAGCAGGTGGAGATCCCGTTCTGGTTCACCGGGAACACCGCCCACTGGAACGCCGCACCGTCCGAAAGGGACAGTGTGGCGGCGGGCTCGCCGGGATCGTCACCGGTCTTGCCGGCCTTGCCGCCGGAGCCCTGCCTGCCGAAGAGCGCGGCCCAGGAATGCTTGCCGTCCTTGAAATCCTCAGGCAGCTTCACGAACGCCTCGACGGTGTAGCCGCGTGAGAACGTCTCCGCGTTCATCGGCGCGGAGTCCGCCGTGCGCAGATACGCCCCGCGAGCCGGTTTCTTGCCGCCGTCGAACCGGAGGCTCGACCTCGACGGCTGCCGCCCGGAGAACTCCCCGGAGTAGCGCAGCGCTTCGGCGGGGCTGCCGGGCAGGGTCACCCGGACCAGGTCGTTGCCCCGGCCGGACAGGTCACGGACACCGGAGACCGGTGCGCCGTCCCGCCCTTCGAACCGCCAATACGCCACGGTCCCGCGGATCAACTGCCGTTCGGCGGGCCGTGCGGGCGGGACCGGGACCGGCGCGAAGCCGGCGAACCGGCGCTCGAAGTCGATCTCCATGCTGAAGTAGTCCGCCGGGCCGGTCCGTTCGATCTCCTGCCGCTGCAACTCGTTCAGCCGCGGTGCCCGCTCGGCCAGCCACGGCGAGACCGTGCGGACGTCGATCACGTTCCGCGCGAGGTCGAACCGGTAGAGCCGGATCATCGCGCTGCCACCGTAGTAGCGGTCCTGGTAGTTGGTGATGTGCAGGTGGACGTCGTTGCCCGCCTTGTTCTGCTTCACCGCGCGGCCCGGCGGCCAGTAGTGCCCGTTGAGGGTCAGGAAGATCTGGTCGTTCCCGGCGATCAGTTCGTCCCACACCTTCTGCCCGAACTCGGAAAGCCGCGCCTGCCCGGCTTCGTCGGACCAGACCAGTTCGTGAATGGTCAGGATCGCGGGGAGCCGCGGATTCCGCGCGAGCACCGACCGCGCCCACTCCAGCCCGCCCGCCGACGGCCGCCAGTCGAGCGCCAGCAGCAGCCACTCGCGCCCGCCCGCGCGGAACACGTGGTGGCTGTTGTAACCGTCCGCGCTCGCGCCGCGGAAGGTCCGTGAACCCCGCTGCCGCTGCGGGCCGAACGCGTCGAGGTACGGCGTGCGGCCGCGCTGGTCGTCGGTCGAGGACTTGATGTCGTGGTTGCCCGCCAGCGTGCTGTACGGGAACCGGCGCCGGTCCAGGTGCTGGAACGACCGGCTGATCTGGTCGAACTCGCCCGGCTGCCCGTTCTCGGTGAGGTCGCCGAGATGTGCCAGGAAGACGATGTTCTCGTCGCCGCCGGTGACGTACCGCAGCGTGGCGTCCAGTGGCGCGGGATCGCCGCGGTCGGCGTCGAAGAGGTACTGGGTGTCGGGCAGGACCGCGAGGGTGAAGCGGCCGTCTTCGGCGTCCGGGCCGTGGTGGCCGAAGGTCGCCGACGCGGCCGGGGCGCCGAGCGTTGGCAATGCGGA
Source organism: Amycolatopsis sp. cmx-11-12 (assembly GCF_046269425.1). NCBI lineage: Bacteria > Bacillati > Actinomycetota > Actinomycetes > Pseudonocardiales > Pseudonocardiaceae > Amycolatopsis > Amycolatopsis sp. cmx-11-12. Next base: position 30,004 of record NZ_JADNQM010000048.1, read on the forward strand.
GACCGCCGCACCGGCGCCGAGCAGCCCGGCACCGCGCAGGAAGTTCCGTCTGGAAGAGTCGTTCACGGCCGCAACCTACGTTCGCGGAGGCAACGTGTCCCGAACCGCGGATGAACACTTGCTCCGCTCGGTAGCTTCGTCACATGGGGAACGTCAAACGCTGGCCCGTGCTCGCCGGGGTCGGTGTGGTGGTGGCCGCGGCCACCTGGTGGATCGTGGACGAGATGCCGACCGTGGACGACGCCGTCGCACGGGAGGCGCTGCCGCCGATCGACGAGCATCTGCGGGCGAACGGGTGGACGGGCACGCTCGCCGACTCCGGGCTCCCCGACGTCCGGTGGGTGTGCACGCAGAAGGTGATCGAGACCCGGCCGGACGGCGACCGGGTCAAGGTCGGCCTGGTCGCGAGCTGCGACGAGGTCGCGAAAGAAGGCGGTGGACTCGTCACGGGCAGCGGCTTCCGGCGACGGCCGATGGTCTACCGCGTCGAACGCACGCCGGACGGATACCGCGTGCTCGACCGGGAACTCGCGAAGGACGGCGCGGGCTACTCGCCTTCGGTCAAGGCGATGTTCTCGTGGGTCGGCGCCCGCCGGGTGCTCCACGGTGCGAGCCCGGACAGCCCGGAAACGGTGTCACCCGCCGCGTTCGGCCTGCCGGGAGGCACGCCCGTCCGCGCCTGGCGCTAGTCGCTGTCTTCGCGGCTGATCTGCCGGGGCACGACGAACCACATGACCACGAACAGCACCGCCGTCACCACGCCGAGTAGCGTCATCGCGATCGGACCGAAGACGACCTTGGCGATGAGCGCGACCGTCGTGGTGATCGCGGCCGCGAGGCAGCCGAGTCCGATGAGGACGGACCGGTTGCCGACGGTGAGGATCCGCTCACGGTTTCCGGTACGGAACAACAACCTGTGCCACGCGGCGGGCGCCGTCAGCAGCACCGTCGAGCACACCGTGAGCAGAACCGCCGTCAGGTGCACGGCTTTCTCGAACCCGCTCGCCTCGTGGAACTCGTCGGTGAACACCACCGTCAGCAGGAATCCGAAGAGGATCTGGACACCGGCCTGCGCGACCCGGAGTTCCTGGAGGAGCTCACTGACGTTGCGGGTCAGGCGTTCGTTCTTCGTCTCTCCGGTGTGCTCGACCATGCGGCGGCTCCAAGACCATCGGTTGACGCCTGACCTTTTCATGCCAGCCGAGCGAAGTCACCGCGACGACCACGACTGCGAGGCCCAGCCACTGCGTACCGGACAAATGCGCGTTCAGGAACGATACGCCGATAACGGCGGCGGTGACAGGAAAAGCCAGCTCCGCCAACGTCGCCCTGGCGGCCGGGGTCGACCGGAGTCCCAGGTAGTACAGGCTCAACGCCAGCAAACCCGGTACCAGCGCGAGAAGTCCGAGTCCGAGCGCGTTGTCCCAGCCGACCGCGAATCCGCCGCCCTGTACCGCCACGATGCCCGCCGCGACCGGGAGCCCGACCGTGAAACGCAGCGTGGTGACCTCTTTCGGCGCCAGTTCGGTGGAGAGCAACCGGCCGAGCACCGTGCCCGCCGCCCACAACGCGGCCGCGCCGATCGCCAGCAGCGCCGCCTTCGCCGCGGCGAGCTGGATGTTCAGCGGATCCTTGAACGCCAGCAGCCAGGCGCCCAGCAGGGCGGGGATCGCGAAGAACGCGTATCCCGGGCGGACTCGCTCCTTGAGGACGAAGTACGCCGCGAGGACGGCGAACACCGGCTGAAGCTTCTGGAGCACCAACGGTGTCACCGGATCACCCAGTTTGAAGGCGGCGGTGAACATCGCCGTCGCCAGCGCGGACGAGCCACCGCCGATGGCGAGCACGGCCAGCCATTCCCGAGGACCGCACCGCCGCAGCGCGCGGAAGGCGCCGGGGATGAGGGGGCTCAGCACGAGCACCACGAGCAGGTGTTCCCAGAAGACGACCGTCGCCGCCGGGAGTGCCTCGGCGAGCGGGAGCCGCAGAAGGCCGTCGGTGCCCCAGAGCGCCGCGGCGACCGCGACAAGCCAGGTGCGATCCGGAGGGGTGCTGTTCACTTGACCTGCCATCCATGCCCCGCCAGCGCCCGCATGGACGTTATGGCCGGCACTTATAGTTCCATTGGTTTGAAATTGCTACACCCGTTCGAGTGGTGGTGCTGGCGGGTCCGACTTCGATCAGGCTAGGCAGAGGACATGCGCCCCGTCCCCGTACTCGCCCTCGTCCTGTCCGCCGCCGCCTTGGCCCTCACTTCCGGCGCCGGGCCGGCCACCGCCTCCCCCGAGTCCCGAGTTCACGTCATCACCGCCAAGAGCGGTCTCACGATCTACAAACCCGAACTGGTCCCGCCCGGTGCCCGCGCGCACGTCTTCGGGCTGACGTCGAAGGCTTTCGGCACCTCGACCGCCGTCCTCGTGACCGGCCTGCTGCCCAACCGTGGATACGGCGCCCACGCGCACACGAAACCGTGTGGTGCCACCGGAGATCTCGCCGGACCGCACTACCAGAACATCGAAGACCCGGTGAAGCCGTCGGTGGATCCGGCCTATGCCAACCCCCGCAACGAGATCTGGCTGGACCTCACCACCGACGCCACCGGCCGCGGCGCCTCCGTGTCCAAAGTGGACTGGACGTTCACCACGCGGCGGGCAGGTTCGATCGTGATCCACGAACACCACACCCACACCGAACCCGGCCACGCCGGGACCGCGGGTGCCAGGCTCGCCTGTGTGACCGTCGGTTTCTAGAAGCCCCAAGTACGTTCTGGCCGGATCCTGATCCGGACGTGGTACTCCTTGTCGAACTTCGGGACGTCGTAGTCGATCGCCGGGTAGTGCTCTTCGTACTTGGCGAGGAAACCCGGCTGCTCCGAGGCGAGACCGTCCGGCAGGATCTCGGCCTTGCCGCCGATCACCAGGACCGAGCCACCGTACTCGTCGCTGTTGAAGTGAACGCTGACTTCGGGGTTCGCTTCGAGGTGCCGGGTCTTGGCGGTGTCCGGGCGGCTGAAGACGATGAGGTCTTCACCGTCGAGCACGAACCACACCGGGCGGGGAGAAGGCCTGCCCTTCGGGCTGATCGTGGTCAGCCAGGCGACCTTGTCCTTCGCGCGTCCGGCCAGCCGCGGGTCGGGTTGATAGCTCATGAACCGACCAACCACGACCCGCGGGCTTTTCTTCCGGTCTTGGTCAGCGAGACGCGACGAGCTTGGCGTAGCGCGTCCCCGCGCCGAGCAGGACCAGCCCGGCGAGGAGGAAGGCGGCGACCCTGGCCAGGCCGTCGAGCGCGGAGAGGTCGAACAGGACCAGCTTCAAAACCGCCGCGCCGACCAGCACGAGGCCGATCACCCGCAGGCCGACCACCGAGATGCCGCGGATGAGCAGCACGAGGGCGGCGACCGTCCAGGACACCGTGATCACCACGTGGCCGACCAGGAAGCCCGAGCGGCCGGGGACGGCCAGCAGCGACGCGCACAGCACCAGCGCACCCGCGCCGTAGAGCGCGCAGACGCCGGCGAACAGCCACGGCACCACGTTCTCCGACGCCGCCTTGAACAGCCCGAGCCGGTGCGCGACCCACGGAAGCGTGATCGAGACGGCCAGGATCGCGACGGCCACCAGCAAAGCGGCGGCGAGGTCGGCGTCCGGGCGGTTCCTGATCAGGAAGAAGAGCGTCGGCGGAACGTCGAAGGCCAGCGCGATGAACCCGCCGATGACGGCGAAGCCCAGCCCGCCGAAGAGCGCCACGTGCTTCTTCGTCCACAACGCGACCAGTGCCAGCAGGACTCCTTCGCCGATCAGGATCGCCGAGCGGGCGCTGCCGTCGAAGAGGGTCATCGTCGTCTGAAGGGCCGCGAGGAGACCGGCGGCACCCGCGAGGTCACCCGTCCAGCCGTTGAGCCACTGACCGGCCGCCCACACACCGAGCAGCACCAGCGCGACCGCCGCGGTGACGAGTACGGCCTGCGTCTTCGGCAGGAACAGCGCGGCGAGCAACGACGGCGCCGGTGCGACGGCGAGCAGCGCGAGCGCGGCTGCGTCACCGGGCCGCTTGGTGGTGACGACCAGGGCGAGCGTGAGTCCGACAGCGCCCGCGGCCAACGCGGCGGCGGTGTTGGCGGTGCTGCCGCCGAAACCGGTGAACGCCGTGCTGAAGACCGACGCGACCAGCGGCGGAATCCCCGCGGCGACCGCGACCGACGGCCACGACTGGCGCAACTGCACCGGCGTCGAGGCGACCTGGACCATCAGCAGGAACGCGACCAGCTCGGGGGTGAAGCCCTGCGTGATCAGCGGCGCGCAGACCACGCAACCGAGCACGACGGCCGTCGCGAGCAGCGACGACTTCCACCGCACGGCCAGCAGCAACCCGCCGACCGCGATCACGAGCCCGATCGCGAGACCGGCGTAGGCCGGGAGGTACTCGTACATCGTCGTCGCGGCGATGGCGTCGAGGTACAGCGTCCCGATGCCCGTCGCGGCGAGCGCGAACGCGCCAGTGCGGCCCGCCGGAGTGCGGTGCAGGCGCAGACCGATCCCGGCCAGCGTCAGGCCGAGGACGGCGCCGCCGATCACCCGCGGCAACGGGCCGAACCAGCCACGCTGGATGGCGAGCACGAGGAACAGCACGATGCCGAGGAGCGTGACCGCGCCGCCGACCCAGGCCAGCAGCCTGCTGCCGGCGCCTTCCTTGCTCAGCTTCTCGGCCAGCGTCACCTTCGGGACGGGCTGGTACGGGCGGTAGGGCTGGTACGGCTGCTGCGGCGGGCGGGGGTGCTGGGCTGCCTGCTGTGCCGCCTGCTGGCGGTACTGCTGCTGTTGCCACTGCGCGTACTGGGCCTGCTGGTACTGCTGTTGGTACTGGGCGTGCTGAGGGTGGGGGAAGTGGTGGGGGTACGGCTGCTGCGGGACCTGCGGCTGAGGCTGCTGGGCCTGGGGCTGCTGCTGTTGCGGCTGAGCCTGGGGCTGCTGTGGCTGCTCGGCCTGCGGCTGTTGCGGGGCGGCAGGCTGCTCTTGAGGTGCCTGCTCAGGCGCCTCTTCGCGCGTCGGCTCCACTCCGGACTGGACGGTCCGGAGCTCCGTACCGACCCGCGCGAGGCGGGCCCCAAGGTCGTCGATCTCCCCGGCGAGCCTGAGGAGCACATCCCCATCGGTGGTCATGGCGAACAGCATGGCTCCTGGAGGCCGTCCGTGGATCCGTAGCACTACTCAATCGTGATGACGATGTGGTCGCGACCTGCAAGATCATCGGTCGCGATGGCGTCAGTCCCTAGAGATCGTTTCCGCGCCCTTGGCTGCCCAGACGCGGAGCGCCCGCAGAAGATCCAGGTATCGGAACCCAGGCCAGTTGACGTCGCAGAAGTACAGCTGTGCCCCCTTCGCCTGCCAGAGGAGGAATCCGGACAGGCGGACCTCTCCGCTGGTCCGGATGATCAGGTCCGGCTCCGGGCTGCCCGCCGTGTAGAGATGGGCGGAAAGGGACTCCACGGAAACGGTCTCCGCGATCTCCACAAGGGACTTACCGTCCGCCGCCCCTTCGAGCACGAGGTCCCGGACGGCGTCGACGATCTCCTCGCGGCTTCCGTACCCGATGGCGAGGGTCAGTTCGGGCCCCGTCGCGCCGCGAGTGTCCTCTTCGGCCTGCTTCAGCACTTCGGCCGTGGACGACGGCAGCAGGTCCAGGCGCCCCACCGGAGCGATCCGCCAGTTCGCGCCCGGCGCGGTCAGCCGCTCGCGGACGACGTCCTCGATCACCTGCATCAGGAAGGTCATCTCCGGCGACGCGCGCTTCGTCAGGTTGTCGACCGAGGCGAGGTACACCGTCACGTGCCCGATGCCGAGGCCTTCGCACCACGTCATCAGCCGGGCGATGTGCTGGGCGCCGTGCCGGTGGCCTTCGCGGACGTCCTCGAAGCCCATCTGGCGAGCCCAGCGGCGGTTGCCGTCGATGATCACGCCGACATGCCGGGGCAGCGGGCCGCGGAGGAGCCGGGCGCGGAGTCTTCGCGCGTAGAGGTCGTCGATCCTGGTGCGGACGCTCATGGGACCGAAGCTACCGAAATCGGTGTTCGCACCTGGCCGTGAAGGACTCTTTCACTACCTGCCGCTGTGATCCGTGGTGACGCTGGGACGGAGAGGCGGTTTGAGCTACCGTCGATATGTCACCTGAGCAGGTTTCGGGCGACACAGAGTGCGATGCCGTGGGCGTCGCACTCTGTGTCGCGAGGTCAGGTGCACCCGGGGAATACCGGGACCCTGGCCTTACGCATGCCAAGGGCACCGGCGGCATGGCCGTCGGTCGGCACGTTCCAGTTCTTGCCCCTGCGCAACAGGTCTCTCCCCCAAACCTTGTCGGGTGACATTGGCGAGCGCGCTCGCCGACTGTGTGGATTTTGGGACGTCAGATGTCCCAAAATCCACACAGTCACAGCCGAGCCTCACCGATTGGACCGGATGAAGACCTATCAAGGAACGGCGGTACAAGACGGGCGGTTCTGGGTCGTCAAAGTCGAGGGAGTCGGCGTGACTCAAGGCAGGTCCACCTCCGAAGCCCGGGACATGGCCGTGGAACTGATCGAGATCATGCACGGGGTTTCGGGCGAGGAGATCAACCTGACCCTCGACTTCGATCCCACCTGCGAGTGACAGACACCACAGGCGACAATGGAGGACGTGACAGCCACCCTGAGCAAGCCCAGCCTGAAGATCGGCCCCTACGAGGTCGATCCCCCGGTCGTGCTCGCTCCCATGGCGGGCATCACCAACGTCGCCTTCCGGCAGCTGTGCCAGGAGTACGGCGCGGGCATCTACGTCTGCGAAATGATCACGGCCCGCGCGGTGGTCGAGCGCCACCCCGGCACCATGCACATGATGACCTTCGGCGAGAACGAAAAGCCCAGGTCCATGCAGCTTTATGGGGTCGACCCCAAGACGATGGCCGAAGCCGTCCGCATCATCACCGGCGAAGGCCTCGCCGACCACATCGACAGCAACTTCGGCTGCCCGGTGGCGAAGGTGACGCGCAAGGGTGGCGGCGCGGCGTTGCCGTTCAAGCGCAAACTGTTTGCCGACATCGTGCGCGAGTCGGCGAAGGCGGCGGCCGAGGCGGGGGCGCCGTTCACGGTCAAGTTCCGCGTGGGCATCGACGACGACCACCTGACCTACCTCGACGCCGGGCGCATCGCCGAGGCGGAGGGCGCGGCGGCGGTCAGCCTGCACGCGCGCACGGCAGCGCAGCGTTACTCCGGCCAGGCCGACTGGACGAAGATCGCGGCGCTCAAAGAGGCCGTCACCAGCATCCCGGTGCTCGGCAACGGCGACATCTTCTCCGCCGAGGACGCGCTCCGCATGGTCGACGAGACCGGCTGCGACGGCGTCGTGGTCGGACGAGGCTGCTTGGGCAGGCCGTGGCTGTTCGGCGAGCTGGAAGCCGCCTTCGCCGGGCGTCCCCAGCCCACTCCGCCGAATCTCGGCGAGGTCGCGAAGGTCTTGCGCCGTCACACGGAACTGCTTGTCGAACACGACGGTCACGACAAGGCCATGCGCGACATCCGCAAGCATATGGCTTGGTATTTCATGGGTTTCCCGGTCGGCTCCGAGCTGCGTCGCGGTTTCGCGATGCTCTCCAGTATGGATCAGCTGGACGACCTCATCGCTCAGCTCGACCACGAAGCCCCGTTCCCCAGCGCGGCAACCGGCCCGCGCGGGCGGCAGGGTTCGCCGGGCAAGGTCACGTTGCCGCACGGCTGGCTCGACGACCCGGACGACGACTGCGTCCCCGAAGCCGAGGACATGCACTCCGGAGGCTGAGGCGACGGCGCGCTTTCCCGACCGCGTCCGGATAAGCTGCCCTATGCCGCGCACGCAGTTCACCGGAGCCGCGAAGGAAATCAACGACCTGTTCCTTGCCGAGTATTCATACCGGCCACCGAAATGGTGGCATCGATATCCTCGGTTCACCGCGGCGGAGCTGGCCGTCAGCCATCTCGTCCTCGGCGAGAAGAACCCGCTCTTGGACGATTCCGGAGAGTTCGCGGCGACCTGGAAGAAGAAAAGGGGACTGCGCACGCATCGGGACGCGATTTCCCGATGGCGCGCTCACGGTTACCAGTACGGCACGGTGATCTGGCTCGGCGCGATGGCACTGGCCCTCCTGGGTGCCGCACGTCCGAACTGGCTCGGCGGACTACCCGCATACTCGATGTTCCTTTGTGGCCTGCTGGCTCTCTGGGCGATGAAGATGCGGCCGGAGCGCCGCTTCTATCGCTTCGTGACGAAGGCGGAAAAGGCCGCCAACGTCCCTCTTCACGCCGCGCTCAACACTTACCCTGTCCGCTGCATGAACCACTCCGGAAGAGCGGCCAGATTACTCTTTCTGCATATTCAGGGAGGGCGGCGGACCTGGGCGGCACCGCCGACCGTGGCGGACCGCGCGCTGGAGTTCACGTACCCCTTGATCAACGTCGTCTTGGACGGCGCTCCCTTGTCACCACGAGCGGTGCAGTCGTTCAAGAGGCACGCCGAGTTCCTCAAACTCACCGCTTGCCTGGTCGCACTCGGCCGAGAGGATCTGATCCCCCGCCTCCGTCGGCTGACGGCGGCGCACGGCGGTGTACCGATGCGCACCGAAGACGACGATGCCGAGATCCCCGAACGAGACCTTCTCTTCCTCGACCCGATGCGGAACCACCACCGCTGGGCGGTCGTCAAGGACTTCTACTATCCGCTGTCGTCCTGGCTCAGTTTGGCCATCGCCGGAGCGGCTCTGATCATCAGCCTGCGCCGCTGAGGCGGCCGCCGGGGTCGGTAGTCTCGGCGGCGTGATCGAGCAGCTGACCATCCCCACCGACGCCGGTACCTTCGACGCCATCGCCGCGGGCCCCGAAGACGGCCGCCCCGTCCTGCTGCTGCACGGGTTTCCCGAGGCCGCGGTGGAATGGGAGCACCAGGTCGCGACGCTCGGCGTGCTCGGCTATCGCGCGGTGGCACCGGATCAGCGTGGCTACTCGCCGGACGTCCGGCCGGAACAGGCGTCCGAGTACACCATCGACTATCTCGTCGGCGACGTCATCGCGATCGCGGATCGCTTGGGGTGGAACGAATTCGACCTCGTCGGACATGACTGGGGCGGCGCGGTGGCGTGGTGGACGGCCGACGCGCATCCCGGCAGGCTCCGCAGTCTCGCCGTGGTTTCGACGCCGCATCCGGCGGCGCTCGCGGAGGCCATGAAGACCGACGAGGACCAGCATCTCCGGTCGGGGTACATGACCGAATGGCGGCAGACCCGCGTCACCGAACGGCGGATGCTCGAGAACAACGCCGACGCGTTGCGCCGCATCTTCGATTGGAAGGTGTCGCCGAGCAAGGTCGACGAATACATCCGTCGACTGTCCGAACCGGGTGCGCTGACCGCGGCGCTCAACTGGTATCGCGCCGGCCGTCCCGGCGGGAAGATCGGGCCGATCGAGGTGCCGACGCTCTACATCTGGAGCACCGAGGACGCCGCCTTCGGGTCGACGGCCGCGCTCGACACCGCGAACCGGGTCACCGGCCCGTACCGCTTCGAGATGATCGAGGACGCCTCCCACTGGGTGGTCGAAGAGGCACCCGAAGCCGTCACTTCTTTGCTAGTGGAGCACCTTTCATCCCACTAACAGGGGTAACTCTGGTCGCGGTACCGGTTACAGCGAGCCTGCTGGTTCAGTGGGTCCGGTGAACAACACGACCGAACTGGACACCGAACGCATCGTCTACGTGACCGAGGACGGCGTGCCGACCGGCGAAACCGCGCCCAAACTGGCCGCCCACCACGAGAACACCCGGCTACACCTGGCGTTCTCCTGTTACCTGTTGCGCCGCAGTGATCAGGCCCTGCTGATCAGCAGCCGCGCCGCGACGAAAAAGGTGTGGCCCCGGGTCTGGACCAACAGTGTCTGCGGGCACCCCGCACCGGGTGAACCGATCGAGGAGGCCGTCCGGCGCCGTGCCGCCTTCGAGCTCGGACTGCCCCGGCTGGACGGGCTCCGTTGCGTCCTCCCGGCGTACCGCTACCGGACGCCCCCGTTCGAAGGCGTGGTCGAGAACGAGTTCTGCCCGGTCTTCGTCGCCTGGGTCGACGACGACCCGCATCCGCATCCGGACGAGGTCGGCGACTGGCGCTGGTTGAGCTGGAATGATTACGCACTGTTGCTGAATGACGATGTGGCCAACGTGAGTTACTGGGCGAAGGATCAGTTTTCCCAGCTCAAAGACCTTGAGCCGTTTTCGGCCCTACAGAACGGCACTTCGGTGCGTGACAATGACGTCTAGTCGTCGTCCACTTGAGCGATATTCACTTCGGACCGTACCGATACCTCAAGACCTGCCTCCTATACGACGAAAACCAATTCGTGGCGGAGGTGAGCGTGGCAGCCGACGACGAGGCCGCGCTCCCACCGGGCGTGCCGGGTACCGATCTGCTCAGCCTGCACGAATCGATCGCCGGGGTGCTCGCCACCCAGGGTGACTGGCGACGCGCCTACCACCACCTCAAATCCGCCTTCGACCTCGCCCGCGCCGGCAGCTTGCGGGACACCCTGACGTCGAGCTACAACCGCCGCTACCTCGACCAGTGGCTGCACGGCCCGGCCGTCGAACACCGCGGCCCGCCGGGGATCGCGATCGCGCTGGTCGACCTCGATCTGTTCAAAAAAGTCAACGACACCTTCGGGCATCTGGTCGGCGATCGGGTGCTGCGCGAGGTGGCCGACCTGCTACAGCAAGGACTTCCGCCCGAGGCGTTCTGCGCCCGCTACGGCGGCGAGGAGTTCGCGCTCGTCATCCCGGACGTCGACGCCGCCCGCGCGGTGCGCATCGCCGACACCGCCCGCATCCGGGTGGCCCGCCACCCGTGGCGGCGGATCAGGCAGGGACTCTCGGTGACGATCAGCGTGGGACTCGCGCACGAGAGCCGCGCGGAACCGGAGCGCGCGGCGGAACCGGAACGGCAGTTGCGCCGCGCCGACGCTTTGTTGTATATGGCGAAACGGGCAGGCCGGAACAAAGTGGCCTATCGGGATAAGGAATCGTCGCGGACGATTCCTCGTTCGATGAACTCCGCGGACGCCGCGGAGGCCTAGGCACTCACTCGGTTAAGGCTCGCACTCTGCGTAACGGTTTCAACCGTTTTAACGGAGCTTTAACCAGGACCGCTCACCCGATCGCATGGACCGTTCGGCGCTTATCGGTACCTTGGGTGAAGAAAATTCCGGGATGGTTGTCGTCACCAACCCGAGGTGTCCGTACGATAACGAAAGAGCTTCGACGCCAGTGTGAAAGGAGACCGAGTGCCCGACGAGCACCACAACCCGGGGACCGGTCGCCACAGCCACGCGGACACCAGCGCCGGCGAGCGCGGCCGCAGGAGCCGTCGCCGTTCGATGGACACCCAGGGCGGGATCAGCGTTTCCGACGTCGTCGCACGTCACACGGGTGAACGCCCGATCTTCGACCCCGCCGGCGAGGCACCCGCGCCGCGCCGCCTCCGGCAGGACGAGCCGGCACCGGAGCCTCCGAGACCCGGGTCGCACGCGGCACGGGCGGAACCGCCCGCACCCCGTCGTCCCCGTCCGGCCGCCCCTGCTGCCCCGGCCGAAAACCTGCCGCTTGCGCCCCGTGCGGCCAAGCCCGCCACACCGCAGGCGCCGCCGCAGCCCACCGAACCCCCGCGTCCGCCTCGTGCGCGCCAGCCGCGCCGTGCCGCGCAGGCCGCGCCCAGCCCTGAAGCGCCGACGCAGCGCCGCCCGCCGGTGGTGAACCCGGGCGCGCAGCAGCAGCCCGCGGTGCCGGCACCGCCGCGGCGTCCTCGCCGCCCCGTGCAGCGACCGGCCCAGCAGCCACCGGTGTCCCCGCAGCTGTCACCAGGTGTTCCGCCTCGGTCCGAGATGGACCGGCTCACGATGACCGACGAGCTCGAGGCGATCGACGACGCGACGATCATCAAGCGCAAGATCGACCACACGCTCGCCCGGTTCTCCGCCGCGCACGACGAACTCGAAGCCGAAGAGGCCAAGAAGCGCGAGCGCCGCGAACGGCTCGCCTCCCGTCCCGCCGCGCTGCTGGAGCAGACCCGCACGGCCTTGCAACGGGTGGTCACGACGAACGACGCCGAGCCCGCCGAGGCCGCGGCCGCCGAGCAGTCGTCGCCGCAGACCCGGCTACAGGAGAAGAAGGAACGTAAGACCCGGCAGACAGCCAAGGCTGGCCGGATCGCGGCGGCCGTGGTCGCCGCGCTCGTGTTCCTCTCCATCGGCTCCGCGTGGGGCGCGCAGACCTGGTTCGACGCGAAGTTCAACAACGTCGCCTCGCTCGACGAAGACTCGGCCGACATCCAGGACGCCGCGGGCCAGACCGGCGACGAGAACTTCCTGATGGTCGGTTCCGACAGCCGTGACGGCGCTGCCGCCGAAGACGGCGTCGGTGACACAGAGGGCACTCCGGGCGCCCGCTCGGACACGGTCATGATCGCGCACGTCCCGGCCGACCGGCAGCGCGTCGTGATGGTGTCCTTCCCGCGCGACCTCGAGATCAACCGCCCCGAATGCAAGCGCTGGGACCCGGCGACGTCGTCGTACACGGAAGAGACTTCGCCTGCGAAGAAGATCGCGAAGCTGAACACCGCCTACGCGGTCGGTGGCCCGCAGTGCGTCACGAAGGTCATCCAGCAGATCACCGGCATGAAGATGAACCACTTCGTCGGCATCGACTTCAACGGCTTCAAGTCCATGGTCGACGCCGTGCAGGGCGTCACCGTGTACAACGAGAAACCCGTCGACGACACCACGCTCGGCATGGTCATCCCGCAGGCGGGCGAGGTCCGGATCTCCGGCGACCAGGCGCTGAACTACGTCCGGGCACGGCACGTCAAGGGCGACCCGACGTCGGACTACGGCCGGATCAAGCGGCAGCAAGCTTTCCTCGGCGCGCTGCTGAAGACGGTGATGTCCAAGGACGTCATCCTGGACACCGGCAAGCTGAGCGGCTTCATCGACGCGTTCGCCAAGGCCACCTTCGGCGAGAACCTCGGCATCAAGCAGATGATGACGCTGGCGAAGTCGATGCGCGGGATGGACTCGAGCAAGGTCAAGTTCCTCACCGTGCCCACCACCGAAGAGGCGAACAACCGCGGCAACGAGGTGCTGTTGCAGAGCAAGTCGAAGGCCGTCTTCGACGCGCTGATCAACAACACGCCGCTGGAGGAGAAGGCCCCGGTACCCCCTCCGAACAGCGAGGGGTCTACTCCGACGAGTTCCGCCAAGTCCGGCAGCCCCAAGAAGAGCAGCAGCTCAGGCTGAAGATCCGTGGAAGGATCATTCGTTAGTCCGGGTTCACGTCAGGTTCACCCTGGGATGCGGCTTTTGGTCCCTCTTGCCCGTAGGGTTGGGCCATGCGTGAGGCTTACCATGTCGAACTCGAACAGCTCGCCGAGAACCTAGCGAGCATGTCGCTCCAGGTCGCCGACGCGATGGAGCGGGCGACCCGGGCGTTGCTCGAGGTCGATCTCGGACTCGCCGAGCAGGTGATCAGCGACGACGCGAAGGTCGACGACGCGCGCGCCGAATGCGAGGAGCAGGCGTACGCGCTGCTGGCACTCCAGGCACCCGTCGCGACCGACCTTCGGACCGTCCTCGCCGCGATCCACGCGGCGGAGAGTCTGGAACGGATGGGCGATCTGGCCCTGCACGTGGCGAAGGCCGCGCGGCGCCGTCACCCCGAACCGGTCCTCCCCGACGCCGTGCGCGGCGACTTCGCCAAGATGGGCGAGGTGGCCGTCAAGCTGGCCCGGCAGGCCGAGCAGGTCATCAAGTCCAAGGACGTCGAGGCCGCCCGCACGATCGAGTCGGACGACGACGAGGTCGACGAGATCCACAAGCACCTGTTCACGGTCATCATGGACCGGAACTGGGACCACGGCGTCGCCGCGGCCGTGGACGTCACCCTGCTGGGCCGCTTCTACGAGCGCTTCGCCGACCACGCCGTCTCGGTCGCGCGCCGGATGATCTTCGTGGTGACCGGCAAGATGCCCGGCTACGGCCCGGACGAGCTTTCCTAGAGCTGAAGGGGACTTTCCCCGCATAAGACGCAGCGAAGGGGCCCTTCACCGCATGTCACGCGGTGAAGGGCCTCTTCGTCATGCCAGCGGCCCAAACGCTCACGACCGGCCTGCGCGCAGGTCGCGAAAGCCACTTTCGGGACACCCAACATCGCGAAAGTGGCTTTCGCGACATGTCTCGGCGCCCGTTGGGTCAGGACTCAGACCCCAAGCGCGTGAAGGCCCCCTTCCCTCGGCCCTGGTTCTAGATGACCAGCCGAGGGAAGGGGGCCTTCACGCGCAAAAAGACTCAGCCAAACCTGCCCGAGATGTAGTCCTCGGTCGCCTTCTCGTCCGGGTTCGAGAAGATCTTCTCGGTGTCGTTCAGCTCCACCAGGCGACCCGGCTGGCCGACGCCCGCCAGGTTGAAGAACGCGGTCTGGTCCGAGACCCGCGCCGCCTGCTGCATGTTGTGCGTCACGATGACGATCGTGTACTCCTTCTTGAGCTCACCGATCAGGTCCTCGATGGCGAGGGTCGAGATCGGGTCGAGCGCGGAGCACGGTTCGTCCATCAGCAGCACGTCCGGTCGCACGGCGATCGCCCGCGCGATGCAGAGCCGCTGCTGCTGACCACCGGAGAGGCCGCCGCCGGGCTTGTTCAGCCGGTCCTTGACCTCGTTCCACAGGTTCGCGCCGCGCAGCGCGCGCTCGGCGACCTCGTCGAGTTCTTTCCGGCCCTTGGTGCCGCCGAGGCGCAGGCCCGCCACGACGTTGTCGCGGATGGACATCGTCGGGAACGGGTTTGGCCGCTGGAAGACCATGCCGATCGTGCGGCGGACCTGCACCGGGTCGACACCGGCGCCGTAGATGTCCTCGCCGTCGAGCAGCACTTCACCCTCGACGCGGGCGCCGGGGATGACCTCGTGCATGCGGTTCAGCGTGCGCAGTACCGTCGACTTGCCGCAGCCCGAAGGGCCGATGAACGCGGTGACGTTCCGCGGCGGCACCGAGAGGGTGACGCCGTCCACGGCGTGGAATTTGCCGTAGTAGATGTCCACGTCTTTGACGTCGATTCGTTTGGCCATCTCAAACAGCTCACTTCTTCTTCGGGGCGACAAGACGGGCAAAGAGCATGGCGAGGAGGTTCACGACCGCGATGATCAGCACCAGGGTGAGCGCGGCACCCCAGATCCGGTCGAACGCGACGGTGCCCTCGTCGAACGGGTTGCTGACCCGTTCGTTGTTCATCAGCAGCGGCAAGGCGGCCTGCTCGCCACCGAAGATGTCCCAGTTCACGTAAGCGGAGTAACCGACGAGGACCAGCAGTGGCGCGGTCTCGCCCATGACCCGGGCGAGCGCCATCATGATGCCGCCGATGATGCCGGACAGCGCGGTCGGCAGGACGATCTTCATGATCGTCTTCCACTTCGGCACGCCGAGCGCGTAGGAGGCCTCACGCAGGTCGTCCGGGACGATCCGCAGCATCTCCTCAGAGGAGCGCACGACCACCGGGATCATCAGCAACACCAGGGCGAGCGACACGGCGAAACCGCTGCGCGGCAGGCCGAAGGTCGTGATCCACAGCGCGTAGATGAACAGCGCCGCGACGATCGAAGGGACACCGGAGAGGATGTCGACCATGAACGTCGTGACCTTCGCGAGTTTGCCGCGGCCGTACTCGACCAGGTAGATCGCGACCAGCATGCCGATCGGGACCGCGATGATCGCGCAGACCAGGCCTTGCAGCACCGAGCCGATGACCGCGTGCGCCACGCCGCCGCCGACCTCGTCCGACAGCACCGAGCCGAAGTCCTCGGTCCACCAGTTGCTGTACGGGATCCGCTTGACGCCGTTGATGACCACCGTGGCCAGCAGCCAGACCAGCGGCACGACGGCGATCAGGAACGACAGCCAGATCAGGACCGTCGCGAGACCGTTCTTGGTCTTCCTCGCGAGGCTGACCTGCTGGAAGGCCGGGGTGGTGGCGGGGGTCTTCTCGAGCGTGGTGGACATGCTCAGTCCCCCTTCTTGGCGATGATGGACCGCGCGGCGAAGTTGACGATGAACGTCAGCAGGAACAGCACCAGGCCCGCCGCGATGTACGCGCCCGCCGAGATCTCGTTGTTGAGTTCCGCGTAGTCCGCCGCGATCTTCGAGGCGAACGTGGCGCCGCCGTCGAAGAGGCTGAAGGTGAACTCGCGGCCGACCGCGCCGGTCAGGATGATCGCGAGCGCGATCGTCTCGCCGAGCGCGCGGCCGAGACCGAGCATCGAAGCGCCGATGTAGCCCGCCTTGCCGAACGGCAGGACCGTGGTGCGGATGACCTCCCACCGGGTGGCGCCCAGCGCCAGCGCGCCTTCGATATGCGGGGTCGGGGTCCGCTCGAACACCTCACGCGACAGCGAGGTGATGATCGGCAGGATCATCACGGCGAGCACGATGCCCGCGGTGAAGATGGTGCCGCGCATGTCCGGCGAGACGTTGCCCGCCGCGAAGATGGGGATCCACGAGAAGGTGTCGTTGACCCACTGGGAAAAGGGCTCGATCGTCGGCGCGAAGACCATCAGGCCCCACAGACCGTAGATGATCGAGGGGACCGCGGCGAGCAGGTCGATCACGTAGGCGAACGACCGCGCCAGCCGCTTCGGCGCGTACTGCGTCAGGAAGAGGGCGATTCCGAGCGAGATCGGCATCGCGATGATCAGCGCCAGCAGCGCGGAGTAGACCGTGACCAGCAGCAGGCCCATGATGCCGAACTTCATGTCGTTCGGTTCGGTCTGCCAGGTCTGGCTGGTCAGGAAGTTCACGTTGTCGGCCTGGAGCGCCGGGATGGCCTGCACCAGCAGGAACAGCCCGATGAGGCCGATCAGCGAGACGACGAAGACGCCGGCTCCGGTGGTCAGGAACTGGAAGATGCGGTCACCGGGTCGCACCGTCCTGGAATTGGGGCTCGCGAGTTGCACCGAGGACTTCTCGGGCGGTGACGCGGCAGGTTGCTCCGAAATCGGGTCCTCCGTGAAGGTCTCGCGGACGCCAGAACGCCCACCGGGGTCGCCGGTGGGCGTTCTGGGCGAAGATGAATCGCTCATCGACTACTTCTGTCCAGCCTGTCTTTACTGATCAACCTGAGGGTTGGCAACAGGGTCAGGCGATGGCCTTGACAGCGGTCAGGACCTTGTCCTGCAGGCTCTGCGGGATCGGCACGTAGCCCTTGTCCGAAAGCGGCTTCTGACCGTCGGTGGCGGCGACGTTCAGGAACGCCTTGACGGCCTTGGCGACCTCGGCGTCGGCGTACTTGGAGCAGACGATCTCGTAGGTGGCGAGGATGACCGGGTAGGCGCCCGCGACGTTGCTGCCGTAGATCGCGTCCAGGTCCAGCGCGAGGTCGTTGGTGCCTTCCTTCTTGAACTTCGCCGAGTCGAGGGACTTGGCGACGTTCGCGGCGGTGAGCTCGACACCGCCGGAGCCGCTGTCGATCAGGGCGGCGTTGAGGCCGTCCTTCGCGAACGCGGACTCGACGTAGGTGATGGCGCCATCGGTGGCCTTGACCGCGCTGGCCACACCGTTGGACTTCTCGGCACCGTTACCGACGCCACCGTTGAACTTCTTGCCGTCGCCCTGGGTCCAAGCGCCCTTGGAGGCGATCTTCAGGTACTTCTGGAAGTTGTCGGTGGTGCCCGACTCGTCGGTACGGGAGATGACCTGGATCGGCTTGTCCGGCAGGTTGACGCTCTCGTTGCCCTTGACCGCCTTGATGGCCGGGTCGTTCCACTTGGTGATGCCGCCGTTGAAGATCTTGGCGGTGACCTCGGGGGTCAGGGTCAGCTTGTCGACGCCGGAGACCTTGTAGGCGACGGCCACCGGGCCGATGACGAGCGGCAGGTTCCACGCGTCGGAGGCGCAACGGGCCTTGGCCTTGTCGGCCTCCTCGCCGCTCTTGAGGGGCGAGTCCGAACCGGCGAAGTCGACCTGGTTCGCGTTGAACTGCTTGATGCCGGCACCGGAACCGCTGGGGTTGTAGTTCACCTTCTGACCGGCGCACTTGGCGGCGTACTGCTGCACGAAGATGTCGATCGCGGTCTTCTGCGCGGACGAGCCCTCTGCCGAAAGCGGGTTCTTGCCGCCGCATTCGACGCCGGCCGTCCCGCTGGGCGCGGAAGCTGCACCCGAGCCCTCGGTCTTCGTCGCCGCCGGGTCGGATCCACAGGCGCCGAGCACGAGGGCGGCGCTAGCCACGATGCCGATCGCGCCCGCGGGCCGCATGATCTTCACTGCATTTCCTCCACTGGGAGACTTTCGCCGGATCGGTGGAACGGGAACGTTCCTGCCGGATCCGGACACTAGGCACTGACAGTGGACAGGTGGCCGTCAAAGGGTGAACGAAAGGTGAACAAGGCGCCCGATGTGAGCAGCGCGACTACTCCGAAAGTGGACCGTGTCCAGCCCGTGACCTGCACGTTTGCTCTCCGTGACCGGTCAAGAGCCAGAAGTGTGAACCCGATTACCGAGCGTATTGAACATCGACCTCGTATCGGGTGAAGCCGAGCTTCGAATAAACCGCGAGTGCCGGGGCGTTGTCGCCCTCGACGTACAAGATCACCTGGCCGAGCCCGCGGTCGCGGAGATACCGCAGTCCGGCGAGCGTGAGCGCCTTCCCGAGGCCGCCGCCTTGCGCGTCCGGATCGATGCCGACGACGTAGACCTCGCCCGTCGGCTCGCCGCCGAACCGGCCGGGAACCGCCTCGTGGACCTTCGTCCAGTGGAAGCCGACGACCTCGCCATCCCGCTCGGCGAGGAAGAAGCCTTCGGGGTCGAACCAGGCTTCCTTCTCGGTGGCGCGGACCTCATCGGCGGTCAGGGCGCCCTGCTCGGGATGCCAGTCGAAGGCACGCGCGTTGACACGGACCATCGCTTCCTCGTCCTGACCGGGAACGAAGGTGCGCAGCGTGATCCCTTCGCGCGTCACGGGTTCCGGCCAGCTCGTCTCGGCAGTGCCGATATCGGCGTGGAGGATCAGCAGTTCGCGAGCGCGCTCGAAGCCTTCCGTCCCGGCGATGTGGACGGCGGCGGGGTGATCGCCGTGCGCCCAGACCCGCAGCGGCTTCCCCGCGACGTGGTCGACGAGCGCCTTGGTGAGCGCCCTGCCGTGACCGGAGCGGCGGTGCGCGGGGTGGACGAACAGTTCGGCGACCTGATTGCCGTGCGAGTCGCCTTCGGTGTCCAGGTGCGCGTACGCCACCAATTCGCCGTCAACGTGACCCAGGAGGTGTTGCCCACCGGTGAAGCCGGTGTCCTCGGGGCGGCCGTCGGCCTCGCGCACGGCGAGGAGGAAGTCGCGGATCTCTTCCGTTTCCGGTTCACCGGTCCACAGCAGATCGAGCATGAAACCGACAGTACTAGGGAACCCTGTTCCCGCCCGGACGTCTTGTCAGGCAGAAGAGGAAGGGATTCAGTGCGCGGAAAGCTCGCTCGGCTCGTAGACGCTCGCGTCCGGGGCGATGGCCTGTTGCTGCTGCTTCGCCGCGGCACCCTTGGCGGGCCGCTCGAACTTGTAGCCGACGTTGCGCACGGTCCCGATCATCTGCTCGTGCTCCGGCCCCAGCTTCGCGCGCAGCCGCCGCACGTGGACGTCGACCGTGCGCGTGCCACCGAAGAAGTCGTAACCCCAGACCTCCTGCAACAGCTGGGCGCGGGTGAACACCCGGCCGGCGTGCTGCGCGAGGTACTTGAGGAGTTCGAACTCCTTGTAGGTGAGCTCGAGAGTGCGCTTGCGGAGCTTCGCGGTGTACGTCGCTTCGTCGATCACCAGCTCGCCGACGCGGAGCTCGGCGTCCACCTGCGAGGTAGCGCCGTCGCGGGTGGTGACCAGCCGCAACCGGGCGTCGACCTCGGCGGGACCGGCCGTCGGGAGCAGGATGTCGTCGGTGCGCCATTCCGCGCTGACCGCGACCAGACCGCCTTCGCCGACGACGGCGATGATCGGCGTGGAGGCCTCGTCCTCACCGGCGCCCTTGAGCAGGCGGCAGAGGCTCTTCGCGGAGGCGAGATCGCTGCGGGCGTCGAGGACGATGACGTCGCGGTGGCCGGCGTCGAGCAGCGCGGTCACTTCCGGAGCACGGACGCGTACGGTGTGGGGCAGCAGATCCAGGGCGGGCAACACCGTGGTGGCATCTGCTTCCGCGGTCAGTACCAGAAGGTCCAGGCTCATCGCCGCACCGCCTTCACTCGTAGTGGCTACAGCCGGTGCTTAGTGAGAATAGCGGGTGAACAGCCGGACACCTACCCCGTGCTGGATCGATCACACCTGGCCAAAGAGGGATACGAAGGAGATTTGACGCGATGGTGAGCAGGCCCGTGGCGCACGACGGACGACCGTCCCCCGGCCGGTCCGCCAAGCGACCGAAGCGGCGTGGCCGAGGCTGGCTCATCGCCCTCGCGGTACTGCTGGTACTGCTGGTCGGAGCCGATTTCGGGGCGGCGGCGTACGCCGAGCACACGATCTCCCAGAAGGCCCGCGAACAGCTGGGCCTGAAGAACGATCCGGCGGTCACGGTGCACGGTTTCCCGTTCCTGACGCAGGCCCTGTCCGGTGACTACAGTCACATCACCATCAACGCCCAGGGCGTCGCCGTCCCGCCGAGGTTGAGCGACGTGGACTTCAACGCGGACATGAGCGACGTCACGGCGCCGCTTTCGGACCTGATGAACGGCAACACGAAGGCGATCACCATCGCGACGCTCAAGGGCGAGGTGACCATCAAGGCCGCCGACATCGCGAAGCAGGCCCCGCTCGACAAGATCGAGAACCTGAAGATCGAACCGGTCACCGAGGACTACGTCCGCAACGGCGAAAGTGGCCAGGGCGAGACGACGCCGCCCACCACCAACGCCCAAGGTGAACCGATCGAGAGCTCCAGCGCGGGCATCCGGCTGTCCGGCAATGTGCAGATCGCCGGTCAGAAGGTGGAGATCTTCTGTTTCGCGATGATCGAACTGAACGGCCAGAAGATCAGCATCGAGCCGAAGCGCCTCCAGTTCGGGAATGACAAGGAGACCACCATCGTTCCCCAAGCTGTGCAGGACGCGCTGCTGCCGAACTTCAACGCGACCATCGACACCGGTGCCATGCCGTTTTCGGTGACCCCGACGTCGGTGCGCGTGGGCAGTGGCTCGGTGACCATCAAGGGCGAAGGCAAGAACGTCGCCTTCAGCGGAGCGAAGCCGCAAGGCTGATTCGACGCGGGAGTGATCTCGGATGACCGGGGTGTGGGTGCTGCTGGGCGTTCTGGTGCTCGGCGGAGCGGCGGGTGCGCTTTTGCAGGCGCGTAACGGCCGCGTGCGCGCGGCGAAGTTCAGCGCGTCCACCCTGCCCGGTCGCGTCTCGGACGCGCTCGCCCCCGACGGCGTCACCCTGATCCAGATCTCCACCACGTTCTGCGCGCCGTGCCGCCACACGCGCGCCATCCTGTCGGCGCTCGCGGAGAAGACCGACGGGCTCACCCACGTCGATCTGGACGTCACCGACACCCCGGAAGTCGCGCAAGCACTTTCCGTCTTGCGGACTCCGACGACGCTCGCCTTGACACCGGACGGCCGCGAGGTTTTCCGCGTCGGCGGCGTTCCCCGAGGTCAGGAGCTTCTCGAAGCCCTGAAACCCCACCTGACGAACGCCTGATCCCGAGTTTTGGGAAGCGTCCCAAGGTATGAACACGGTTCCCAACCTGAGGGAGCTCTGCGTACCCTCGTGCCCGTGAACAGGCTGCCCCGAACGTTGCTGACTCAGCGCCGCGCAGTGGATCTGTGCCGCGTTCGCAGCAGCCTGTGTCCGGCTCGCTGAACGCGCGCTTTCAAAGCCGTCCGGCACGCACCTCTTCCCTCTCGTTCGCAGGAGGATCCATGTCCGCAGGACCGGCCGTCGACCCCCGCGGTCCACGTTTCGCCGCCATCCTGACGACGATCGTGCTCGCGGTCGTGCTCATCACCCAGTGGTGGCCACTGCTCGCGGCGCAGGCGGTGGTGTTCGCGATCGGCGCCTTCATCGGTCTCAAGCCGGCGCCGTACTCCCTGGTCTACCGCTACCTGGTCGCGCCGCGCCTCGGCCCGACGACCGAACGGGAAGACGCCGCGCCACTGCGGTTCGCGCAGGCCGTCGGTTTCGTGTTCGCCGTCGTCGGCACCGTCGGCTTCGCCGCCGATCTGACCGCGCTCGGCTTCGTCGCGACGGCGTTCGCGCTGTTCGCGGCCTTCCTCAACGCGGCGTTCAACTTCTGTCTCGGTTGCGAGATGTACCTGCTCATCAAGCGTTTCAGCCCCAGCCCGCGCGCGTCCTAACCACCAGAAAGAGAGTCAGCTCCATGAGCCGTGAAGACGTCCTGGTCACCACCCAGTGGGCCGAGGAGAACCTGGACACCCCGGGTGTCGTGTTCATCGAGGTCGACGAGGACACGACCGCGTACGACAACGGACACATCCGCGGTGCGGTGAAGTTCGACTGGCGCAAGGACCTCCAGGACGGGGTGCGCCGCGACTTCGTCGACAAGGCGGGCTTCGAGAAGCTCCTGTCGGAGAAGGGCGTCTCGAACGACGACCGCGTCGTCCTCTACGGCGGCAACAACAACTGGTTCGCCGCGTACGCGTACTGGTACTTCAAGCTCTACGGCCACGAGAACGTGCAGCTGCTCGACGGCGGCCGCAAGAAGTGGGAGCTCGACGGACGCGAGCTGAACTCGGAAGAGGTCAAGCGCGAGACCACCACGTACAAGGCCAAGGAGCAGGACCTCTCGATCCGCGCGTTCCGCGACGAGGTCGTCCAGGCCATCGGCGGCAGCAACTTCGTCGACGTGCGTTCGCCCGACGAGTTCTCCGGCAAGCTGCTCGCCCCGGCGCACCTTCCGCAGGAGCAGTCGCAGGTCCCGGGCCACATCCCCGGCGCGCTGAACGTCCCGTGGGCGAAGGTCGCCAACGAGGACGGCACCTTCAAGACCGAGGGCGAGATCAAGGAGCTGTACTCCGATGAGGGCCTCGACGAGTCGAAGTCCACGATCGCGTACTGCCGGATCGGTGAGCGCTCGTCCATCGCGTGGTTCGCGCTGCACGAGCTCCTCGGCTACGACGCTGTGAAGAACTACGACGGTTCATGGACGGAATACGGCTCGCTCGTCGGCGTGCCGGTCGAGTTGGGAGCCAAGTGATGGCGGTAGACGACAGCTGCGGCGCACCGGTCCAGGAGGCCACGCCCGCCGATTACGACACCCGCGGCCAGGTCGTGCTGGCCGGCAAGGTGACCGGCGCGGAAGGGCCCGTCGGCGGCGCCTTCGTGCGGTTGCTGGACGGCGGCGGCGACTTCACCGGCGAGGTCGTCTCGTCGGCCGACGGCGACTTCCGCTTCTACGCGGCTCCCGGCGACTGGACGGTGCGCGCGCTGCACCGCTCCGGCAACGGCGAAGCCTCCGTCACCGCTCAGGGACCCGGCGTGCACCAGCTCGCCATTTCGGTCGCCTGACGTTTCGCGCGTGAAGGCCCCCTTCCCTCGGCTCAGCCGCGTGAAGGGGGCCTTCACGCGCATGTGGGCATGGCCACGGACCCTCAGCAGGCCTGTCCGGGCAGGTAGCGACTAAAGTGCGTGTCGTGGAGATCCTGTTTACGACCCTGCTGGTGCTCGCCGGCGTCGCGATCACCTGGTTCGCCGTGTACGTCGTCTACCGGCTTTACGCGGACGAACGCTGACCCATGACGGCGAGTGGCGACGAGGCCATCCAGGCCGCGGAGAAGCGCGCGGAAAGCACGCGCGAACGTAACCTTCCGCAGTTCGACGACATGCCCGTCCCGGGCGACACGGCGAACCTGCGCGAGGGCCCGAACCTCAATGACGCCTGCCTGGCACTCTTGCCGCTGGTCGGTGTCTGGCGTGGCGAAGGCGAGGTCGACTACCCGACCATCGAGGGCCCGCGCCGGTTCGGCATGCAGCTGACCATCGCGCACGACGGCCGTCCCTTCCTCACGCACGAGGCTCGCGCCTGGCTGCTCGACGAGGACGGCAACGTCATCCGTCCCGCGGCCCGCGAGTCCGGGTTCTGGCGCCCGCAGGCCGACGACACGATCGAACTGCTGCTGGCCCACAACACCGGCATCATCGAGCTCTTCTACGGCAAGCCGCGCGGCAAGGCCTCGGTCCCGGCATGGGAACTGGGCACCGACGCCGTCGTCCGCTCTTCGACGGCCAAGGACGTCACGGCGTCTCAGCGGCTTTACGGCATCGTTAACGGCGAACTCGGCTACGTCGAGGAGCGCGCCATGATGGGCCAGGAACTCCAGCCGCACACGTCGGCGCTGCTGCGTCGCGTGGTGGGCTGACCTTCTCCCGTGCGGTGGCGTGCCTACGGCGAGCACGCCGCCCTGCTCGACTGTGATTCCCTGACCCAGACGATCGCGGCGCATGCCACGGTTTCGTCCGCGCGGCCGTCCGGGATCGCCGAACTCGTCCCCGGCGCCCGGAGCCTGCTCGTGGTGGAAACCCCGGGCTCGGGTGCCCTCGCCGCTGTCCGTGACCTCCTGTCCGGCGCCGATCTCGAACATCCGCCCGACGGTGAACCCCGCGAGATCACCCTGGACGTCACCTACGACGGCGAAGATCTCGAACTCGTCGCCCAGGACGCCGGAGTGTCCACAGAGGACGTCGTGCGGCTGCACACCGATGCCGTCTACACCGTGGCGTTCACCGGGTTCGCGCCCGGTTTCGGCTATCTGACAGGACTTCCCGAGCCACTCCGGCAGCCGCGGTTGTCGACTCCGCGCACTCGCGTGCCGCCGGGTTCGGTCGGGATCGCGGGCGAGTTCACCGGGGTGTACCCGCGCGTCTCACCCGGTGGCTGGCGGCTGATCGGCCACACCCGGACCGTCCTGTTCGACCCGCGCGCCGACCCGCCCGCGTTGCTGGCGCCCGGCGACCGGGTGCGGTTCCGGAGCGCCGGATGAGGACTCTCGAAGTGGTCGAGACCGGCCCGCTCGCACTGGTCCAGGACCTCGGCAGGCCTGGGTACGCGCATCTCGGCGTCCCGCCGTCCGGCGCGCTGGACGTCCCCGCGCTGAAGCTGGCCAACCGGCTCGTCGGCAACGACGAAGCCGCCGCGGGCGTCGAGTGCCTGTTCGGCGGGCTGCGACTGCGCGCGAAGACGTCCTGCACGATCGCGGTGACCGGCCCCGCGGTCGCCGTCGAGGTCGACGGGCACGCCGTCGGCTCGCACGCGCCGGTGTGGCTGGCGGACGGCCAAGTCGTGGCGATCGGCGCGCCCGCCACCGGTTTACGGTGCTATCTGGCGGTTTCCGGTGGGATCGCGGTCGACGCCGAACTCGGCAGCCGGTCGCGGGACGTCCTCTCGGAGATCGGTCCCGCCCCGCTGCGCGCGGGTGACGTCCTCCCGCTCGGCGCACCGTCCGGCGCGGCTCAAGGCGCCGACGTCGTACTGCCGACGGCGGCGCCGTCGGAGTTGGTCGTGCCGGTCGAGCCGGGCCCGCGGGCGCACTGGTTCGAGGGCCTGGGAGCCGGGCTCGCGAAGACGTGGACGGTGACGGCGGAATCCAACCGCGTCGGCCTCCGGCTCGACGGAACTCCTTTGGCGCGCGAAGGCGACTACGCCGAGAAGGAACTCCCGAGCGAAGGCCTGCTGACCGGTGCCATCCAGGTCCCGCCGAACGGGCTGCCGGTCGTGTTCTTGGCGGATCATCCAACTACCGGTGGTTATCCGGTGGCGGCCGTGGTGAGACAGGCGTCACTCCCGGCGCTCGCGCAGGCCCGTCCCGGAACCCTTCTCCGCTTTCACTCGTCCACGAGGGTGTGGAAAAGGTAACGGTCGACGGTGGCACAGGTGTCATCGACGCGAATTCGGTCCCCACCCAGCCAGAACTGCCCCAGTCGCTGCGGATCGCGCTCGCCACGGGGCAGATGCGACGGCCGCTCGGCGACACGCTGCGCCCGCTCCTCGATCTCTTCACCGACGGCAGATACCAGGTCACCGGCCCGGAACGGCTGGCGGAAGACCGCTATCTGACCCCGAGCGCCGACTGGCCGCCCGCCGACGCCTCCCGGGTCGGCTACTACCGGACGGCGATCAGGAGCGGGCACCGGCCGGTCGCGGTCGTGCTGGAAACCGCCGGCGCGGCGGTGATCCTCGACGGGCACCACAAGATCGCGGCCTACCGCGAAGAAGCGATCCTGCCGCACCTGCTGATCATCAGCCCGCTCAACTAATGGACGACCCGCGGTTCCGCGATCCCCAGGATCGGCTGGTGGATCTGGCCGACGAGCCGATCCTGCGTGAAGACTCCCGGCCTGATTTCCGCGCGTGGAACCGGCCCGTCGACCCGTTCTTCCGCGAACCTCTGTGGCTGCGCGCCGACTGTTGCGGCGGGAACACCCTTTGGGCGTTCCACGAACGTCACCTGGACCTGATCGAACGGTTCGTCGCGGCGAAGCTCCGCGACAAGGTCCTTCGCACCATCGCCAAGCTGCGCGCGACGCTCAGCTGATCGCGTATTCGCTCTCGTAGGCGGCGGCCAGTTCGGTGTGGATCGCGCTGGAGTCGCCCAGCGCGACGCCGTCGAGCGTGTGCACCCTGGTCAGCTTGCGGACCGACGAGGCGAGGAACAGCCCCTCGCCCTCGCTGAGGTCCGTGACCTGGAGCGGCTCGACCTTGATCGACCAGCCCGCCCGCTCGGCGCCGCGGAACAGCGCCGCCTGCGTCGTCCCCGGCAGGATGCCGATGCTCGCCGGCGGCGTGTAGAGCGTCTTGTCCTTCGCGAGGACGACGGTCGAAGTCGGCCCTTCGAAGACCGAACCGTTGGCGGCGGTGAAAATCACATCGCTCGCGCCGCGGCGGCCCGCTTCCCGCAGCGCGGCCATGTTGACGCCGTACGAAATCGACTTCGCGCCCAGTAGCAGCCACGGCGCGCGCTCGGCGAGCTCGGGCTCGATCCCTCGTTCGAGGGTGATCGCCGCGACGCCTTCGACGCGGGCGCGGAGGACCTTCTCGTCGATCTCCGCACCGAGCGCGAACCCGAACGGCTTCGCTTCCGGATCGCCGTCGATTCCCCTGGTGTACACCAGTTTCAGGGCGATCTCGGAGTTGGCGGTCCAGTTGTCGATGACGGTCTGCGCGGCGCGCTCCCAAGCCGCGAGGTCCGGCTCCGGCAGGTCGAGCATGGCGGCGGAACGGGCCAGCCGCTCGAGGTGCGGGCGAAGCTCGCGAGGTCGCCCGTCGACGACGAGGATCGTCTCGAACACGCCGTCGCCGCGAAGCAGTCCCAGGTCGTCTACTCGCAGGTGGGCGGCTTCGGGGTCGGCCAGGGTCCCGTCGAGGAAGGCAAGCACGCGCATACGGACACGGTACTCACTAGCATGGGTTTCATGCCCTACCGCTCCCCCCTGCTCGACCTTCCCGGACCGATCGCGGCACCCGACGGGCATCCTGAAGAGGGTGTCCCGTGGCATTGGGGAGACCCCTTCGCCGAGCAACGGACGGCGACGCGCGGCGCGGTCGTGATCGACCGTTCGCACCGCGAGATCCTGGCCGTGACCGGGGAAGAACGGTTGTCCTGGCTGCATTTGGTGATCTCGCAACACGTCACCGGGCTCGCCGAAGGCACCGGCACCGAGGCTCTCGTCCTGGACAGCCATGGCCGCGTGGACGCCCACATGGTCGTCGCGCACGCGGACGGAACGGTGTGGCTGGACAGCGACCGGGGCGCGGTGGCGACCAGCGCGTTTCCTTCGGGCGGCAAACAGACTCTGCGCGAGTACCTCGAAGCGATGAAGTTCTGGTCCAAAGTGGACATCCGCGATGTCTCCGGCGAATTGGCGCTGCTGACCGTCCTCGGCCCCGACGCGGATCGCGTGCTGGCCGCCGTCGACGTCTCCTTGAGTTCAGACCCGTATTCGGTCGTGTCACTCCCCGGTGGCGGTTTCGCGCGGCGGATGCCGTGGCCGGGGCGGAACAGCGTCGACCTCGCCGTACCCCGCGCCGAACTCGCCGACTGGTGGCGCCGCCTGACCGACGCCGGTGCCCGGCCGGCGGGCAGCTGGGCGTTCGACGCGCTGCGCGTCGAGTCGCTGCGGCCGCGGCTGGGGATCGACACCGACGAGCGCACGATCCCGCACGAGGTGAACTGGGTCGACTCCGCCGCGCACGTGGCGAAGGGCTGCTACCGCGGGCAAGAGACCGTCGCGAAGGTCCACAACGTCGGGCGGCCGCCGCGGTACATGGCGCTGCTGCACCTGGATGGTTCGCCGGAGATCACGCCGGAAACCGGCGACCCGGTGGTCCTCGGGGAGCGGACCGTCGGGCGCGTCGGCAGTGTCGTGCAGCACCACGAACTGGGACCGATCGCGCTGGCGCTGGTCAAACGCTCGACGCAACCGGGTGCCGAACTGCTGGTCGGCGCCGAGGATCGCGTCGTGCAGGCGGCCATCGACCCGGACTCCGTTCCGGCCGAGGCCCCCGCTCCCGGCAGGGAGGCCGCTCAGCGGCTGCGGGGCTGACGGCTTCTTGGGCTTCTGGGGCTTCGCTGGCTTGGTGATGCGTGCCGTGAAGGCCACTTTGAGGGACTCTGGGTCCCTCAAAGTTCCCCTCATCAGCCCCTGGACCACCACTTTCGCCCCAACAGCACCACCGGCCCCAACGAGAGCGCGTGAAGGCCCCCTTCCCTCGGCTCAGCGAAGGAAACTCGACCTTCGCGCACGTTCCAAGTACATGAAGGCCCCCTTACTTGCGCTAGGCGCAGTGAAGGGGGCCTTCATGTACTTGAGACCCCAGCCCCAGGGGCTGAAGGGACTTCCCCGCATCTCACGCGGCGAAGGGCGCTTTTCCCTACATCTCACGCGGGGAAAGCGCCCTTCGCCTCACCCCGCCCAGTTATCCACAACTCTGCCCACCTGTGGACAACTCCGCCGACCAGCACTTTTCCGCCCCCACCCCCGGTAAACTGGACCAGGGGCCGCCCCCGGGACCAATGCCACTTACTTAGCAGCTGCCGGTTTGACTGTGATGGTGGTGTTGCTGATTGTAACGGGGCGTGGGGTAGCGTTCCGTTGTGGGTGTGACGCGTGATTTGCGGTCGATAGTCAGTGATCATGA